>CAYIGA010000001.1:0-51279 GCA_964362925.1 uncultured Candidatus Saccharibacteria bacterium
GTGTAGGCGGCGCGGCCTTGGGACATTCCGCGCAGTTCGGTTATATAACCAAACATTTCACTTAAGGGCACTAAGGAATCGACAATATGGGAGTTGCCGCGCTCTTCGGATCCTTGGACTCGACCGCGACGGGCGTTTAAGTCGCCAACGACCGAGCCGAAGAATTCGTCGGGAGTAGTTACCTCCACTCTCATAATTGGCTCAAGAATAACCGGACCGGCTTTGCGGACACCGTCTTTAAAAGCCATCGCTCCAGCAATTTGGAAAGCAACATCACTGGAATCGACTTCATGAAATGAACCGTCATAAAGAGTCGCTTTAATATCAACGAGCGGATAACCGGCAATAACGCCTTTGCTTAAAACATCTTTAATGCCTTTTTCGACCGAGGGAATAAACTCGCGGGGAATGGCACCACCAAAAACCTTATTAACAAACTCAAATCCCCCACCAAGTTCCAGCGGTTCGATTTCCAGCCAAACATGACCGTACTGACCGCGACCGCCGGTTTGTTTGATATATTTACCTTCTTGTTTGACCGATTTAGTAATCGCTTCTTTATAAGCGACTTGGGGCGCCCCTTTGTTGGCTTCGACGTTAAACTCCCGCTTCATTCGATCGACGATAATATCCAGATGCAATTCTCCCATGCCTTCGATCAGGGTTTGATTGGTGGTAGCGTCCTGGCTTAGGCGCAAGGTTGGGTCTTCGGCGGCCAAGCGGATTAAGGCGGCGCCCATTTTTTCTTGATCGGCTTTGGTTTTTGGTTCGATCGCCATCTTGATGACTGGCTCCGGAGCGAATATCCGCTCCAGGACAATCGGCGCTTTTTCGTCGCAGAGCGTATCGCCGGTCGTTGTCGCTTTCAAACCAACGGCGGCGGCGATATCACCAGTGACAACTTCAGTCACATCTTCACGGGAGTTGGCGTGTAAGCGGACAATTCGGCCAACTCGTTCTTTCTCACCTTTGGAACTGTTTAAAACGTAAGAGCCAGCCGTTAATTTGCCGGCGTAGACTCTAAAGAAAGTCAGAGAACCGACAAATGGGTCGGTAGCAACCTTGAAGGCTAAAGCAGTAAACGGCTCATCGTCAGAGACAGCTCGCCTTAGCTCTTTTTCCTCGTCTTTAACTTCTGTCCCTTTGACAGGCGGAATATCAATCGGCGAAGGCAAATAATCGACAACAGCATCAAGTAAAGTTTGGACGCCTTTGTTCTTCAACGCCGAGCCAGCCAGAACCGGGAAAATCGCCACTTTCAAAACCGCGCTTCGCAGCGCTACTTTCAGTTCGGCTTGGGAAATCTCCTTACCTTCAAAGTATTTCCGCAGTAGGCCTTCATCAGTTTCGGCAATCTGTTCGATTAATTTGTGACGATACTCATCTACCTCCTCTTTCATCTCGGCCGGCACTTCAACTTCTTCCGGGTCTTTGCCAAGATCATCTTTCCAAACAACGGCCTTATTTTTAATTAAATCAATGACACCTTTAAGGTGTTCTTCTTGACCAATTGGTAATTGAATAACAGCCACTTTAGCGCCTAAACGTTCTTGAATGGTTTTGACGACAAACTTAAAATCGGCGCCAATGCGGTCGAGTTTGTTAACAAAACAAATTCGTGGTACTTGGTATTTATCGGCCTGTCGCCAAACTGTTTCGCTTTGAGATTGAACTCCGGCAACACCATCAAAAACAACGATGGCGCCGTCAAGTACCCGCAGTGATCGCTGAACCTCGATCGTAAAATCGATGTGTCCAGGAGTATCGATAATGTTGATGTTATGATTCTTCCAGAAGGCAGTCGTCGCGGCGGCGGTGATCGTAATCCCCCGCTCTTGCTCTTGAGCCATCCAGTCCATCACCGCGGCGCCTTCGTGAACCTCGCCCATTTTATAAGTTTTACCGGTGTAAAAGAGTATTCTTTCACTGACGGTCGTTTTACCGGCGTCGATATGGGCGATGATGCCGATGTTACGGATTTTTTCGAGCGGATAACTACGGGCCATCTTGAGCCGGTATGGTAGAAAATGACGTAATAATGGTTATCAAGGTCAGCGCCAAGGCGCTATTGCCGACAACTCCGTAAATAGTCCAAGTCCATTTGCCTAAATCTATTAAGTAAAGGTGGGTAATAAACGAACCAATTAGAAAAGCCAGCGCCAAGATGGCCAAAGTTCGACGAGTTTTTAGCTTGGTGATATTGGCTTTTGAAAAGGCAATTAAGGTTAACATAGCGATCGGTAGAATCAACAGTCCAGCGGCGCCAGCCTGGGTTAGGTAATTTCCTGGGATCATAAGATAAAAATAAGGAAACAAAATACTAACCGCTAAAACCCAGACTGGAAACTTGTAGGTAATTCTTGTCATTGGTTGTCCAAAATTAGTTCAGTAGCGAGCGAAATGAGCGAAAGCCCGATTGGCTTCGGCCATTTTATGGAGATCTTCACGCTTTTTCATAACGGTGCCGGTTTCAGCCAGGATGTTTTTCATCTCTTCGAACAGGGCGTCAGCCATCGGTTTGCCTTTGACATTACGGCTAGCGGCAATCAGCCAGCGCATGACTAAAATAACTTTTCGAGCCGGACGGACTTCCGTCGGCACTTGATAATTAGCCCCACCGACTCGACGAGATTTAACCTCGAGAATAGGCGAAGCTTTGTCGATAATTAATTTCAAAGTTTCTGCCACATCGATTTTTTGTTCCTTCGCCAAACGCTCGATAGCGCTATAGACAATTGTCGTGGCTGTTTCTTTTTTGCCGCCGATCATTACTTTGTTAATTAGTTTCGTCAATTGTAAATTTTGATATTTTGGATCCAAATTGATCGGTGGCCTTTTGATGGTGATTTTGCCCCTCATCTGACAAATCTCCGATTTGTTAGATGAGGAATATAGAATGTAGAATATAGAATACAGAAGGGCTTGCCGCTCTGCGGCAAATTGGAGGTTCTATTCTTAACTCGAAATTCTTGATTCATAATTCTTCTCTACTTCGGTCTTTTCGCTCCATACTTTGACCGACCTTGGCGACGGTTTTCAACTGCCTCGGCGTTCAAAACGCCACGGACGATATGATATTTAACTCCAGGCAAATCTTTGACCCGACCGCCTCGAATCAGGACTAGGGCATGCTCTTGTAAATTATGTTTGATGCCGGGAATATAAGCCGTCACTTCTTGGCCACTTGTAAGGCGAACCCGAGCGATTTTCCGCAAAGCCGAGTTGGGTTTTTTGGGAGTGGTCGTTGTCACCTTAACGCAAACACCGCGCATAAATGGCCGTCCAGAGACGTAGTCAACTGGGCGATTCTTTAATGAGTTAAAGCCACGATGAAGGGCCGGAGATCGAGACTTCTCTGTATTCTTTCTACGACCGTACTTAACTAGCTGATTAATCGTCGGCATTAACAAAATCCTCTTGATCTTGAAAAAACGAAGTTAGAATAATCAATAGCTAAACCCAGAATCCCAAACTGACTAGTCGTTAATGGTAATTTATAATTGGTTATTTTTCTTAACATCATTGTCTATTATACCTTATAAATTGAGGGATTTTCTAGCTCACTTTTGGCTTTTTTAAGATTGTTTTGGCAGTATCAACAGCGCTACCAACCGTTACTTCCGTTGGATCGATTTTAACGTCGATGCCATAACCGGTACCGGCTGGAATAAGCTTACCGATAATAACGTTTTCTTTGAGGCCGCGAAGCGGATCGACTTGACCCTTCAGAGCGGCCTTAATTAAAACGCTGGTAGTTTCTTGAAAGGAAGCGGCGGAGAGGAACGACTTAGTATTGAGCGAGGCTCGAGTTATTCCCAGAACAATTTGTTCGTATTCAATCAGGCGGACATTCTCTTTCTTTAAGCGAAGATTGACGTTATCAGTTTCTAGTTTATCGATAATCTGGCCGGTCAGGAAGATCGAGTCGCCGCCTTGAAGAATCCGAATTTTAGCGAACATTGCTCTGACAATAATTTCAATATGCTTCTCGTTGACGGCGGCGCCGTGGGCGGCGTAGATATTTTGAACCTCTTTAACGATATAGGATTGAGTCGCCTCAAGACCACGGAGGTCAAGCGATTGAGACAGATCGATGTGACCATCGGTTAGTTTTGCCCCTATTTCGACCATATCGCCTCCATTGACAATAACGTTGATATCCGGTGAGGCGGTATAGCTAACAGTGACTGGCTCAAGTGAAGTGACAGTGATAGTCTTACCCTTAATTTTAACCCGACCGCCGACATTAGTTCGAACGGCTTTTTTGTCAATGGCCGTGGCAACCGCTTGTTTAGGTTTAATGACATCGCCATTTTTAACCGCTGGTTGGTATCCTTCAGCCAATTGAAAAGATTCTTTCGGAATCTCGTCGGAAACGATTTCAATAAGTAGTTTGTCTTTGTGCTCACTCAAAAGGACTTTGCCGGAAATTTCCGCCAAGATAGCCGGGTTGTGGGGCGGACGGGACTCGAAGATTTCCTCAACTCGGGGCAGGCCGGAAGTAATATCACCGACCGACACGCCGCCCATGTGGAACGTTTTCATTGTCAGTTGGGTGCCTGGCTCACCGATCGCTTGGGCGGCCATAATACCGACCGCCGTCCCAATAGTCACCAGTTCGCCAGTGGCTAAATCTCGACCGTAACACTTCTGACAGATGCCCCAAGGCGCTCGACAGTAGAGAGTGGACCGAACCAACAGCTCTGTTTTAGCGCTGGCGATAAGGGCGATGATGATTTCTTCGGTAATTTCCTGTCCAACTTTGAGAATTACTTTGCCACGACCCTTTCCGGAAGGAGTCTCTGGCGAATGATCCTGAACTGTTTCCATGCTGACGCGACCAAGAAGTCGTTCCTGATAAGATTCGCCGTATTGTGGCGATTCGGCTTCGCGGACGATATTGCCCCGCTCGGCCTGACAGTCGTTGATGGTAATGACCAAATCTTGAGCGACATCAACCAAGCGACGAGTCAGATAACCGGCGTCGGCGGTTTTAAGAGACGTGTCGGATTTACCTTTTCGTGAGCCGTGAGTCGAAATGAAGTATTCGAGTACCGACAGACCCTCTTTATAATTAGAGATAATCGGGACTTCGATAATGCCGCCGGCTGGGTTAACCACCAAGCCCTTCATCCCAGACAGCTGGGTCATCTGGTTGGATGAACCACGAGCGCCCGAAGAAACCATGGTGTAAATCGAGCGAGATTTGGGTAAATCGTTCATCACTTCTGTTTGAATGCGACTTCGAATCTCGGTCCATTTTTCGATCGACAGTTTCCGTCGCTCGTTGTCGGTGATCAAACCCCGTCGATAGCGCTTGGTGATTTCTTCGATCGCTTCCTCACCTTCGCTAATCAGTTTGCCTTTCTGTTCGGGAATATGAATATCGAAAATCGACATCGTCATACCGGATTTTTCGGCAAACTGAAAACCAAGTCGCATTAAATCATCAGCCGTTCTGGCTGTTTCATCAGCGCCGTAAAGTTTGTAGATGTTTCGGATGACGACTTTGAGACTTTTTGTGTCTTGGGGCTGATTAACAAATGAGTGGCCTTGGGGCAAGACGGCGTTAAACAGAACCCGACCAACGGTCGTCTCAATTCGACCAACGCTGGTTCGGAGTTGGATTTTGGCTTGGGGGTGAACATTACCCCTTTGATAATCCAACTCGACATCTTCAATTGAGGCAAAGGCCCGACCTTGACCGGGCACGCCAACTTGTTCACTAGTTAGATAGAAGATGCCAAAAACGATATCTAGTCGTGGCGTCACCAGCGGTTCGCCGGAAGCTGGTTTGAGTAAATTTTTTGCCGAGAGCATCAGTTCTTTGGCTTCATTGCGCGCTTGAGTTGACAGGGGCACATGGACGGCCATTTGGTCACCATCGAAGTCAGCGTTGTAAGCGGCACAGACCAACGGATGCAACTGAATGGCTTTACCTTCGATTAAAAGTGGTCTGAAGGCCTGAATGCCTAAACGATGGAGGGTTGGCGCTCGGTTGAGTAAGACGTGAGCGTTATTTGTGACAACTTCTAAAATCTCCCAGACTTCTGGTGTGCCCCGTTCGATTAATCGTGAGGCATTTTTAACGTTGTGGACGTAGCCTTCACTGATTAGTTTAGAGATAATAAACGGCTTAAACAGCTCTAAAGCCATGATTTTTGGCAGACCGCACTGGTCGAGTTTTAGGTTGGGACCGACAATAATTACTGATCGACCAGAATAGTCGACTCGTTTACCAAGCAGGTTTTGACGGAATCGACCCTGTTTGCCCCGCAACATATCCGATAATGATCGTGGTTGACGGCCACCGGAGGTGGTCTGGCCTTTACGAGCCGAGTTGTCGATCAGGGCATCAACCGCTTCCTGAAGCATCCTCTTTTCATTACGGACAATGACGTCAGGCGCCCCTTGGTTCATTAGACGCTTCAAGCGATTATTGCGGTTTAAAACCCGGCGATAGAGGTCGTTTAAGTCCGATGAGGCGAACCGACCACCGTCCAGTTGAACCATTGGTCGCAAATCCGGTGGCAAGACCGGTAGTTTGCCAATAATCAACCAGTCAGCGCGGATGCCAGCCAGTTTCATATCAGTCAGGACGCGGAGCCGTTTCATCAGGCGACGGTAAGTATTGCTTTGAACGTTGGTCGCCCGGGTGATAATGTTTGATATCTCGGTATCGAGATCGATTTTTTTCAACAATTCTAGAACGGCTTCGGCGCCGATGGCAACCTTAATGATATTACCAAAGCGTAAGCTGATTTCATGAAATTTGGCTTCGGGCAAAATTTGCCGAGGGATTAACGACTGAAGGTCGGCTTTGGTCTGTTTATAGTTTAGTTCCAGTTGTTCTAATCGCTCGGGCGAGTCTTTAAGCTGTTCTTTAGCGCTCTTATACTCGTTTTCTAGTTGAGCTAGAGCGTCGGCTTTGAGCTGCTCGTCAACACCTGTAACGACAAAACTAGCGAAGTAGATAATTTTCTCTAGGTCGCTAACGGAGATGTCGAGAATAGTGCTTAAGATATAGGGGACACCGCGAACGTACCATATGTGAGCGACCGGGACGGCTAAATCGATATGACCCATTCGCTCCCGTCGGACGCTTGATCGAGTCACCTCGACGCCGCATTTATCACAGATGACACCCTTGTAGCGAATCCGTTTATATTTACCGCAATAACACTCCCAGTCTTTGGTCGGACCAAAGATCCGTTCGTCAAATAAGCCGTCTCGCTCCGGTTTTTGAGTTCGGTAGTTGATCGTCTCTGGCTTCATTACCTCACCGTACGACCACTTTTCGATATCTTCTGGTGAGGCAACTCTTAACCGCAACCCTTCAAAATTGAGAAGATTAAATTCGACTTTTTCTGGTTTAGTATTAAGTTTTAGTTCAGGCATGACTCAAAATCTCCGATTTGATAATTCAAACTCCAAAAGTCAAAACTGAAAATATTGGTATCCCTGGCGGGATGGTCATTAAAAATTTCATTACTTTGAGATTTGTCACTACGCTCGCTTCTCCTTTTAGTCGGAGTGAGATTTGCATTTAGTTTTTCTCCCTTTTTGCTACCTTAACCTCTTCTGGTTCTTCGGCTAGTTCATTCTCTTCCGGTTCCGGCTCTTTAAGCTCTTGATCGGCTAGATCAAGGATTTCCGCCTCTTCGTCAATTTTCATTCCCGTGGCAAAAACTTCAGCTTGCATTAAAACCCGCTGATTTTCGAGCTCCCGCAAGCGACCCTCATTTTCAATCACTTCAACGTTCAACATTAATCCCTGCAGTTCGCGGACTAAAACGGCAAACGAAGCCGGGACTTGGGGTTTTTGAATTTCTTCGCCCCGGATAATCGCTTCATAAGCTTTGGCTCGGCCGATGACGTCGTCAGATTTGATCGTCAACATTTCTTGCAAAATGTGAGCGGCGCCGTAGGCCTCGAGCGCCCAGACTTCCATTTCCCCAAATCTCTGACCACCAAATTGGGCCTTTCCACCGAGCGGCTGTTGGGTAACCATCGAGTACGGGCCAGTTGAACGAGCGTGAATCTTGTCATCAACAAGGTGAATTAGTTTGAGCATATATTTAATCCCGACTGTTGTTTGCTCATCGTACTCGACGCCAGCTCGACCGTCTCGAAGCTGGATTTTGCCACTTTCGGGCAGTCCGGCTTTCTTCAGTTCGGCCACAATATTATTAATTGGGACGCCAAAGAAAGCGGGCGAGGCAACTTTGTAATGAAGTTTTTCCGCCGCCCAGCCGAGGTGGGTTTCTAAAATTTGACCTAAGTTCATCCGCGAGATTACCCCGAGCGGATTTAAGATAATATCAACCGGCGTACCGTCAGGTAAAAATGGCATATCGGCCTCCGGCAAAACGACCGAGATAACGCCTTTATTGCCGTGTCGGCCAGCCATTTTGTCGCCAACGGTCACCTTGCGTAATTGAGCGATCGAAACTTCGATTTGCTGGTAAACACCCGCCGGTAATTCGTCGCCAACGTCCTTGGAAAAGACCTTAACTTCCACCACCTTACCGCGCTCGCCATGAGGTAAACGCAAGGAAGTGTCTTTGACGTCTTTAGCTTTCTCGCCAAAAATCGCCCGCAATAGTTTTTCTTCGGCCGTCAATTCGGTTTCGCCTCGAGGGGTAATTTTTCCAACTAAGATTTCACCAGAGGATATTTCGGCGCCGATCCGGATGATCCCTTGTTCATCAAGATTAGCCAGCGCTTCGTCACCGACGTTGGGAATGTCCCGAGTAATTAATTCCGGACCTAGTTTGGTGTCGCGAACTTCGGTCGAGTATTTTTCGATATGAATAGAGGTGAAACGATCGTCACGGACAAGGCGTTCGGAAACGATAATCGCATCTTCGTAGTTGTAACCGCCCCAGCTTAAATAAGCGACTATGACATTTTGGCCGATCGCCAACTCCCCCATGTCAGAAGCGGAAGAATCGACAATAACTTGACCTTTCTTGACTTTATCGCCAATTTTAACTGTTGATCGTTGGTTGATACAGGTGCTTTGATTGGAACGGACAAACTTCGACAAAAGATAAGTTTTCTCCTTTTGACCAGATTTGATTCTGATTTGCTCACCATCGGCGTATTGGACAACGCCGTCATTTTCCGAGACAACCAGTTGTCCGGAATCTTTGACCGCGCCCTCAAGACCGGTACCGACAATCGGCGATTGAGGTTTAACCAGTGGCACGGCTTGACGTTGCATGTTTGAACCCATCGAGGCTCTGGTGGCGTCGTTATGTTCAACAAAAGGAATCAGCGCCGAGGAAATTGAAACGGTCTGTTGGGGCGAGACGTCAATGTAATCAACGTGGACTGGGCTTTCGATCAGCGGTTCGCCATGACGACGAGCGATAACCTTCGAACCAATAATATGGCCGAGCGAATCGAGACGGGTCGAAAATGGCACCAGGGTGTATTTTTCCTCGTCGTAGGCGTCAAGATATTCAATCTTGCTGGTAACGTGAGCTTTACCGTTTTTAACTTCAATCTTCCGAAACGGCGTTTCGATAAAACCATACTCATTGACACGAGCATTAGAAGCTAGATAGCCGACCAAGCCGATGTTCTGACCTTCAGGAGTGGTAATCGGGCAAACCCGACCGTAGTGAGAGCGATGAACATCGCGGACATCAAAGCCAGCATGCTCGCGACTCAACCCGCCCGGGCCGGTGGCTGACAGAGTTCGTTTGTGCTCCAGCTCGGCCAGCGGATTGGTTTGGTTCATAAATTGGCTCATTTGGCTGGAAGCGAAGAATTCTTGCAAAATTGCCGCGACCGGCCGAGAATTAATCAAGGCAATCGGATTAACCTCATCGGGCTCGGCGATCTGACTCATTCGGTCTTTAATGATCCGCTCAACCCGCAACAAGCCGACCCGGATCCGATTTTGGACCAGCTCACCGACCGCTCGAACCCGGCGATTCTTCAAGTGATCAATGTCGTCGGGCTGACTGCCAGGGCTGTTGTTAAGCCGAATAATTTCAATGATAATTTCAACGATATCCTCGAAGCGCAATACCCGGTTTTTGGCGGTATTAGCGACGTTCAACTCGAGTCGTTGGTTAATCTTGTAGCGACCAACTCGACCTAAATCGTATCTCTTGGGGTTGAAAAAGATCGTTTCAATATAGCTCTTGGCAGTTTCGCTCGTTACTAAATCGCCGGGACGAATTCGTTTATAAACCTCGATCAACGCCTCTTCATAAGTGGTAGCTGGGTCACGAGCTAAGGTTGACTCGATATATTGAGCGTCTTTATTGTTGTCAACCGCTTTAAAAAGGGCGACGATTTGCTTATCATTGATGTTAGCTAACGCTCGGAGTAAGGTTGTGATTGGAATCCGTCTCTTCCGATCAACTTTGACGGAAATAACGTTACGGGAGTTGGTTTCAAACTCCAACCAGGTACCACGATTAGGTATAACTTTAGCGCCGAACAAATTTCGACCGCTAATGGTTTCGCTGGTAAATAAGACGCCAAACGAACGGACGATCTGGGAAACAACAACCCTCTCGACACCGTTAATAATAAAGGTACCTCGATCGGTCATCAGCGGAAAATCACCCAAAAAGACTTCGCCGGTTTTAGTTTTGTTGGTTAATTTGTTAGTCAATTTGATCTGACAGCGCAAAGGAGCCTTGAAAGAAAGATTTTTGTCTTTGGCGGTTTTCTCGTCGTATTTGGCCGGATCAAGTGAGTATTTACCAAATTCGAGTGAAAAGAGCTTGCCGGTAAAATCTTCAACGGGCGAAATTTCGCCTAAGAGTTCACCGATGCCCTCATCAAAAAGCCAGCCGTAACTTTTCAGCTGTACTTCAATTAAATTAGAAAGCCCCCCTTGCGCCTCTAACGGGCGAAACAACTTACGCAGTAATCCTCCTAGCTAGTCACACAAAAGCCCGCTCCAACACGGAACAAACCCCTACGACCCGAATGTCGTTCGTTTACTTTCTCTAATATCCCCAACTTATCTGATCCTTATGATAAAGTATTTCTGACCTTTGTCAAGCCCTGTCGAAAATTTGACAAGTATCAAACTTGGTGTATTTAACAGACAAATGCTTATGCTTCGCCAAAAGCTATCCATTCGCCACCTTAACAGGGGGTTCAACCGTGAGATTCGCCAAACTGTTCGTCGCAAGCATGGCGGTTCTGCTTGTCCTTGTCGCTGTCGAACTGGCAGTGGAGGAAACAAAAACGACTTCGGCTTCGTCCCGAATCGTTATTGGATCGGCTACCAGAGCTGGAATTAGACTACCGGACGGAACGAAAGTCGTTGTTTACCGGAAGGGTTCGGGAAGAGACAACGGCATCTGGACAATGAATAGCGACGGCACTAATCAGGTCCACATCCTAAAGGAGTTTTATTCACATTCAAAATATTTCTACCCAGGCTGGTTGTCTAACAGCCAAATCGTTTGTTTTAGAGTTGGGTCAGGATCAGAAGAGCCTGGCAAAGATATAATGATCGTCAACTCCGATGGTAGTCTTGATAGGAAATTGTCGATCAAAAACCAATGGCTCGAGGAACTGGGCTGCTCAGCCGATGGTTCGATGATCATGTTTGGCTGGGTAAGATTTGAAGAAGGGCTTTTACCGGTATTTCCAGCCGTTATTGAAGTTGCCATTGGCAGGATTTTTGACTGGCCAGTGAACAATAAACAGACCCGGAACGCCGACTGGATCAACCTGCCCTAAGACATAGTTTCAACCTCTCCCCGGCCATTCTCGGGTGGCGGGGTATTTTTTAGGCTAAAGGCAGAAAACGCTTTTTTGAGTGAAAATTGCGGACTAATCGATCAACTTTCGCAGAGAACCGACCAATGCCGGTAGATTAGCGCCAGTTTTGGCGCTAACTAGAACGGCGTTGGGAAAATCTCGTCGTAGTTGGGCTACTCCCTTGTCGGTTAGGAGGTCAATTTTATTTAAAACTAAAATTCTTGGTTTATCAGTCAGAGACGGGTCGTAGCGCTCAAGTTCGACCAGAATCGCTTGTTCCGATTCCAATAGGTTCGGCTCTGTCGCTTCAAGTAGATGGAGAAGTATCTTGACTCTTTGGCTGTGACGCAAAAATTGATGACCCAGTCCTCGGCCCCGATGGGCTCCCTCAATTAACCCCGGTAAATCAACCAGAGTTGCTTGAAAATCCCCCCTCTTTAAGACACCGAGGACTGGCTCGGTCGTCGAGAAAGGATAGGCCCCGATTCGACTAGGAGCGCCAGTCAGGGCCGTCAAGAGCGACGACTTGCCGGAATTTGGTTGGCCGATTAGGCCGACGTCGGCGATTAGCTGCAGCTCCAACCGAACTCGCCGAACTTGGCCGGCGCTGCCTTTGGTGGCTGAAAAAGGATTTTGATTAGTGGCGTGAGCAAAATGAACGTTACCCAATCCTCCCTGACCACCAAGAGCGATAATCACCCTAGAATCGTCACCGGTCAGATCGGCCATAATTTGATTATTATCGAGATTAATAACTCGCGTTCCTGTCGGCACTAAAAGCTCCAAATCTTCGCCGGATGGGCCGGTTTTTCGCTTATTAGCCCCGTTGCTTCCTCGCGGAGCCTGGAAAATTTTGCGGTAACGAAAGGAGCTTAAAGTGTCAAGATTATGAGTCGCCCGCAAGATAATACTGCCACCCCGTCCGCCATCGCCGCCGTCCGGTCCGCCGTGGGGAACAAATTTTTCCCGCCGCCAACCGATAATACCGTCGCCGCCGCCGCCAGCTTTGAGCTCAACTTCAACCGAATCAACAAGCATCAATTAATCATACCAAGCCAAAATATGTTTAGGAAATCACTAATTTCGGCCGCAATTGTTTAAGAAGTGACAGCGAAGATTAGCTTGATTAATTCCTTAAATAAGACGGTTGGCTCCTTGGCAAAAAATGAATCGTAATTAATATTATAGACACCAGTTAGTGAATTTGGATTGGGTAGGCTAATGTTGCCAGCGGCGACAAAAATTCCCTTGAGGGTGCCATTTTTAGTATTGGGCAGAACGAAGTTAATATTTCCCCCTCCACCACCGACTTTACCAATAGCGGCATAGGCTCCGCAGTCAACTTTACCGTTATTGCCAGCGGCAAAGGTGATACTGCCGTTAACGATAAGGCCGAGCCGGGTTAACGCTTGGCAAGTCAACTCGCCGTTAATGACCAGGTTGCCGTTAACGGCAATAGTCCCGCTACCGGAAAAATTCGTTGCCCCGAGGGTTAAATCACCCTCAACATACCAGAGTTTACCTTCAGGTGGGCTGGAAAATGAGTTCGGGTTACCATTACTAGGCAGATTACCAGTTGAATTCAAGAGCCAATTGCCAGCATAAGTACTGCCGTCAAACTTGGTACCGGCCAAACGGCGATCAAATAAATCAGTTATCGGTCCAGAAACATTATTCCAAGCAAATTTAGTTGAGTTATTGATATAGTCTTCGATTTTAGCCGCGCCATCGATAATATCAATCTTGCCACCGACAGCGATCGACTGGGGGTTAATTGTAAAATTTTTAATTTGGCCTGGAGCGGCGACGTTGCCTTCGACAAAGATACCCCGGACCGGCACCGTCTGGCGGAGATGGGCTTCCGGCAAGATTCGAGCGATCCCTCGGACTTTAGTAATAGCGTCCAAACAGATATGAGATTGACCTGGACCGGCGCAACCAGGTCCGGTTAATCGAGCCGTCGGAATTGAATTTGTTTCTAGAAATGTCACAACTTGGTCAAGAGCGACCTTGGAGACATCTTTGCGAAATGTCAGACGGAAATCTTTAACATTCGGCAGTTCGTCTCTCTTGAAGCCAATAATACTGATCGAATAATAGGCGCCGTCGGTGTTATTTTTTTCAATCGATGTTAGGATCCGATGTTTATCGAAGAACGCCCCGGACTCTCGAATAAAATGGGAATTAGCCAAATTGGCTGCCTCGACAAAACGATAGATAACGGTTCGGCCAGCGAAATCGGGAAAGAGCAATTTATCTGGTGTCATTATCAGCCGCGGCGGCAGCTGAATTTTTATATCCGGCCCGAGCGGAGGGGCTGGCGGATCGGGGCAGGGAGGCGGATCACAGGGTGGCGGTGGCGAACCAACTAATCGGCCAAAAATACTTGATGGCGGCGGATTGTAGGCCAGCGTTGTCGGGGCAATCAAGAGAACCAAAGCGACTACCAATAAGGCTCGATAGAGCATATTAATTTTTGAAATATTCTAGTTGGCCTTGAAATCGCGGTAATGATTCTAAATTGCCGCTATTGTTTCGTTTTAATTCGACGACCAAATCGCCAAGATACTTTGGCTCGTCGTTGGCTAAGAGTGAATTTTCGAGCGGCGAACTGTCGCTTTGATGATCGCTGACTTTCCAAATCAGGGTGATTCCGCGCTCGCTGTCACCGACAATCGGCCCGAGTATTCCCCGGCGATAGAGGTTAAAGAAAACTAGAGAGCCGATAATGATCGCCGCTATGACTAGAAAAAGTAGATTACGCCGAATCAAGTCAACAACCTGTCTTTCAGACTTCATGATTTTTCCTCGCCGACGTTCCGTTTAAACAACCGACCCTTCGCACCCCTATAGTTGGCATTATATTTAATGTAGCAGTCAAAGACGTTTTTGACAAAATTTGACAGACAAAAATACTCGGTTAATGTTAAGGTTGTAATGACCTTAATTGCTCTTAATCGCTTCGTTTTTGGCCTGATTGCCACGGCTGTCGGCCTTGCATTTTGGCTGGCGGCGCCAAAGGCAGTAACTGTCGCCGGTGACGTCACAACTTATACGTCAACTTGGAAGGCAACAGAATACCTAATCGCCAAGCGAACATTTCGCGGACTCGGCAACCTTCGACCTAACAACGCCCCAGCGGACATTGCCCCACCCACCTTTGATGCAATAATAATTGGCGTCGCTACTTGGCGCGTCACGGGCAAGTTCGGCCCTAACGGTCCTTATTTTAAAGAAGATTGGCAATCGCCCGCTAGCCGACCAGTATTTACTAAAAATCAGGAAGTTAGCGGAGTGGAACCAGGCGAATGGATTGCTGGCGCCATTTGGGTAAAAAACCTAGAAACATACCCAATCGAAATAACCAAAGAACGGTTCGACGAACAGATTGTGACCCGCCCAGGCGATAATGCTACTGTCCAAGGCAATACCGCTAGTTGTGTTCCTAGATCTAATCGGTGTATTTTCACCACCGGAGCTTACGGATGGACCGATTACCATGATTTTGAATCCGCTGGCAAAGGCAAGCACCGTACTACTGGGGTGGCGATCCCGACGCTTTGGACTGTGACGGGTACTGTTTGTCAACTTGAAACAGACATTGACTGTCAGTAGCGATGTTTGAATCGGACGCTTGACAGCTTCATTTGCCTTTTCCCCGCGACCAAAATAGCTGATTTTATCAAACCTAATATTGCCCTTACATTGACTAGACGTTTTTGACAAATTTGACAGCCAATAATATTGGGTTATGGTTAAGCTAGTAATGTCTTTGATTGCTGTTACTCGATTGGTCTGCGGTTTAATTGTCGTCAGTTTTGGCTTTTTGGTAGTAGTGGCGCCAAGGGAAGTAACGGTCGCCGGTGACGTCACAACTTATTCGTCGACTTGGAAGGCAACAGAAAACCTAATTGCCAGGCGAGTAGTTGGTAATCATACCGATGAAATAATAATTGGGGTAGCTAGCTGGAAAGTCTTGGGACAATTTGCGCCTGACGGTCCGTATTTTAAGGAGGAATGGAGCTCGCCCTCTACCCGGCCATTCTTTGGTAATCGTCTAATTGACGAAGGGGTATTAGGAGAATGGATTACTGGCGCGATCTGGGTTACAAACTTAGTTACATACAATATCTTTATAGAGAAAAAAAGCGCTGACGCACCTCTTTTTGGTGGTAGTGGAAAAAGTGTCAAAGTCGACGGTAAAACGGCTAGCTGCGCTTCAGGCACTAATGGCTGTATTTTTGGCAACGGAAGCTACGGCTTCACCGATTACCACGAATTTGATTCAGCCAGCAACGGCAAGCATCGGGTTGTTGGCGTAGCGATCCCGACGCTCTGGACAGTGACTGGCACGGTTTGTGAACTTAACACCGATATCGAGTGTCGGTAGCGATGCTCGTCCAGGACGTTTTTCGGCCTAATTCCCCAAAGATAATCAAACTGTCGGAAGTATTTTTTTGTCTCGGTCTTTTGATCGCCATTATTGGGGCAGGGAAATACTGGCTTTTTGCCAACGTCCCGAAGAAACAGGCGGTTGATTTCCCTAGCTCAATCATCGAGCGGCGACTGGCCGTTACCAAAGCCGGCGGCGACGGTACTGTCAGCTATAATTTTTCAACCAATTTTATCCCCGGGATAGGGATTATTGTTGATCCGAGAGCCGAGCTAAAAAAACTTAAGACAGAAAACGATAAACTGCTTAATTCTCCCTAGCGGTAGCTAAACTTTAGCGATTCTCCAGAACAACGGTTAAGGCCGAGGGCAGATAACTAACCAAACCGACCCCGTCAGGCAAGATAAAATCGGTTGTTTTGACGGTAATCGAGTATGTTCCGGCTGATTGATAAGGCGATAGATTCAGTCGAAGTTTAACCGCGTTATCAGCTAAGACGGCTAAAACGCTTCCTAGTCCGGAGACAAGGGTCGAGACCGATGTTGGCGTGACGGTGGTAACTTTTAGTCCGGCGCTTAAGCCGTCGTAACTAAGCTCGGGACTAACCGCTTTGACGGCGCTTGTCCCCTCTAAATCGATCTTGACGCTAATCTTGCCGATATTATCGGCCACAGTCACTCCACTCGGTAGAGCAAGGGTCGTGGCTTGAGTAGTGTCGGCGTTCAAGCCGGAAATTGGGATTAAGGTCGTTGTTATCTCGGTCAATTCCGCCAGGATGTCTATTGGGCCAGTGACAGTGATAACCGGCGGATCCAATACAATTGATTTAACCCAATAGCCGCCTTCCGGTTGGCCAGCGGTTATCGGACGAATGCCGACGGTTTTTAAGTTACCGGCTTTAACTAAATTAACTGTCGCTTCCACTTCAGATGGACTAAAACTAACCGAGCCGATTACTTCACCGGCCGAAGTTAGAGCAACGAGGCTGTACTTTTTAACTATTTTTTCGGTTTCGCCGTTAAGTTTTACCTGAATAATCGCCCCTTGTAGGTCGGCTAAGACTGATTTAGGGCCACTGGCTTCAACTTTGAGCGGTTCAATGATCGGCTCGTCAGGGACGAGCTCGTTGCCAGCTTGGCCAGAAAATTTTGCCGAAACGGTGACGGTTTTTTTAATAATCGGCTCGACCGTCACCGCCACTCTCTGGGGATTAATCCGAATTATTGTTAGATCGGTAATTTTGGTCGTAACGGTAATTGGTCGATCGTAAGTTCCTTCGCCTTGTGAAGCAACATCAACGGTGGCTGAAAAATTATCAGTTGTTAACAAGCGCCACTGACTATTTTGGGCGCTGACAATCACCCGGACGGTCACTTGACCGCCAAAACTAGCCGCCATTCCCGAAGGCAAGTTGACCGCCACTAAGGGGATGCCTGTTGGTAGTTCGGCCGTTTTGGCACCGATGCCGCTGGAAGCGCCAACGATCAAAAAAGCGCCCATGACTGAAAATAGGCCAACAAGGAGAGGGTTTAGGTACGGCGGTTCGGCGTTGGTCAAGCCAGCTCGGTCGCGACCGAATAATCCCAACCAACGATCATCAAGAAATAGCGGTAGGCCGATCACTAGTAAAACCAAACCTATTTGAGCTAAAACGTGGAGACCAGGCAAAGTAATGAAGGCGCTAATAACCAAGACCGAAGTCGCCAAGCCAATCAAAGCCAGATAGCTGATGTTTTTCCGGGAATTAAACGCCCCGATTATCAGATATATAACCACCGCGACTAAAAGAATATCAAACGAAAAATAGAGCCAGCGGGTCGTATCGCCAACGCCAAATTGCAACCAACCCCGCCAGATATCTTTGAGCGTATTAATCAAACCCTCCTGATTTTAAGTATTAAGCATCAGGTGGTAAGTATCAAGTACCAAATATCAAGTGATCAAGTGACGATCTCGTTAATCCTACCTTCTCCCTACCTCCTCGGAAGTGGGGAAGGCTCATGCTAAACTAATTGGCGAATCGGCGGAAGTGTCCGTCTGTAATTTAGCTAATAAATTACAAACCCCAACCATATCGCACCCCTGGGGTGCGAGTGAGTTTAGTAATGGGGCTACTCAACCCGGATTTTCACAAAAGCCAAGACATCGCCTTTGGCCAGAACTGGCCCGTCGATTAGGCCAACGCCGCACTGCTGACCGACTTCGGCTTGGTCAACAGCAACTTTACCGATCTTCAAACCGGTCATTTTGGCTTTGCCTATCTCTTCTTTGTCACGATAGACGATCACTTCATCGGCCATCGCCACCGTGCCCTGAGTAACATCGCCACCAGCAATTGCCAGGTCTTTTTTCTGGGAGAAAACTTGTAATAGCTTTAAGCGACCCAACTCTTCTCGAATTAAAATTGGCGTGGCAATTTTCTTTAATTTTTCGCTTAAAAGATCGAGCGCTTCGTAAATAACCCAAAATTCCCGGAGCTCAACGCCTTCTTTTTCAGCTAATTCCTTCATCCGCTTGCTTAGTGTCGTCCGAAAAGCGATTATCAGGGCCAGTGAGGGTTTAGCAAGGTTAATATCATTTTCGTTAACGGCGCCGATACCGCTGGAAAGAATTTCGACCGTCGCGTCTTTAACTTTAAGTTTGGAGATAGAGTCCTCAAGGGCCGAGAGCGAGCCACCGACATCAGTTTTGAGAATAATTCGTAAATGATTGTCGTCTTCCTTTGAAGCGACCTTGGCCGAGACAGCCTCGCGACTAACCATTGTTTTAGCCAATTTTTCGTTAGGGGCCATAGTCAACCGATCGCCGAAGATTGGGACGTCTTCCAAGCCCATAATTACGACCGGTGTCGCCGGTCCAGCGGCAACGATTTTATGACCCAAGTCGTCTTCCAAAACCTTAATTCGGCCGTAAGTGCCACCAGTCACGACCACTTGCCCGGCACGGAGCGTCCCATTATAAATTAAGACTGTGGCGATCGGGCCACGTTGATGGTCTAGATTGGCTTCAATGACGATGCCCTCGCTCGATACATCGGGATCGGCTTTGAGCTCAAGTAAGTCGGTCGTTAAAATCACCATCTCGAGTAATTGGTCGACGCCAGCGCCGGTTTTGGCTGAAACCGGCACGACAACCGTTTTGCCGCCCCATTCTTCTGGCGCCAGGTCGTTTTCGACCAACTGTTGTTTGACTCGCTCCAAATTGGCCCCCGGTAAATCAACCTTACTGATAGCAATAATTATCGGCACGTTAGCACTTCTGGCGTGATCGAGGGCTTCGAGCGTTTGCGGTTTAATGCCGTCGTCGGCGGCAACAACCAATATCACTAGGTCAGTGATGGTGGCGCCGTGGGCGCGGAGCGCCGAAAAGGCCTCGTGGCCTGGTGTGTCAATAAATGTAATTTTGCGCTTCTGATCTTCGGCAGTTTTGAATTCAATCTGGTAAGCGCTAATGTGTTGGGTAATACCGCCGGATTCGCCTTCGGCAATATTCGATTGACGAATATAATCCAGTAGTGTTGTCTTGCCGTGATCGACGTGACCCATTACCGTTACAATTGGCGGGCGGGCAACTGACGTTTTGGTGTTGAAATTTTTGGCTATAACATTGGTGGCCAGATTTTCCGGTTCAGCCGTCCAACCATAATCCTCTACTAAAAGTGAGGCCGTATCGTAATCGATTGATTGATTAATCGTCGCCATGACGCCGTTTTTAATCAGTTTGCCGATCACATCAATAGCGTTGACCCCGAGCTTGTCGGCCAGCGTTCGAACGGAAATTGATTCTGGTAGTCGTAAAATCTTCTTAGTCGTTTCGTTAGACATTGTTATTAATTTAAATCTCAAACCTCAAAATGCAAAATGACATCTCAAATTTAAAAATTTCCATTTTGGATTGTCACTACGAGCCTCTGGCGAGGAGCGAGCGTCAGCGACATTTTGTCGCTCCGAATCGCTTTTCGCTTCGCTCGGAGTGAGAATTGATTTTTGAAATTTGCATTGCGACACTTACAACTTCTTCCCCCTCGGTTCGACCAATTCTTCTGCTATTACTTCTTCGGTGTTATCGACCACTGTCATCGACACCACCTTGTCGCTACCACTGGACCGCATCAGAATGACTCCCGACGCTTGTCGAGATAGTTTCTTAACCGATGTGATCGGAATGCGTATAACCTGTCCGGAATCGGAAACGATAATTAGGTCCTTGGATTGTTTATCTATGACCGCGCCGCCAGCCAACTGGCCAGTTTTGCTCGTTAGTTTAGCGATCCTAATACCGCTACCGCCCCGATGTTGATTTCGAAATTCTTTGACATTGACCTTTTTACCGATGCCATTTTTAGAGATTACGCAGATCGCTTCGGTCTCTTCAGTTAGAACCGTCGTTTCGATCACTTCGTCATCGGCTTTCAGACGCATTCCCCGGACACCGGCCGCCGCCCGACCCATTGCTCGAGCTTGGGATTCGTTATAAACGATGACTTGGCCGTTCTTGCTAATTTGAGCGACTTCATTTTGACCGGTTGTTTGCTTGACCCAAAGTAAGACATCCTTCGGCCGCAAGCTGATGGCGACAACGCCGCTCTTGCGGACATTTTTGAAGGCCTCAGTCGCCACGCGTTTAACAATGCCGTACCGAGTCGAAAAGAAGAAAAATCCCGCTCGAGCTTTGTCCGGCATTATAATTAAGGCTGTTACTTTTTCATCGTCATTAATTTGGATCAAATTGGGTAAAGCGATCCCTTTGCTCTGACGACTAGAGACCGGAATTTCGTAAGCCTTTAGGGTAAAAACTCTTCCGGCGTCGGTAAAGAACATGATATCGTCGTGAGTCGAGGCGAAGACAATATCGACAACGGCGTCGTCCTCGCGAGTACTCATGCCGATTACCCCCTTGCCACCCCGTTTTTGGTTCTTGTAGGTATCGGCTGGCAAGCGTTTGACATAATTCCCCCGTGTTAGGCTAATCAAAACCGATTCTTCGGCAATGAGATCGATCGCCGTTAATTGTCCCAAAGCCTCCGGACGAATTTCGGTTTGGCGAACACTACCAAACTTGGCTTTTGTTTCCAACAGTTCGTCTTTAATGATCTTTTGAACTCGAGCCGGTTTGGCTAGGATATCCTCAAGGTCGGTAATCAACTTCATGACCGCGTCGTATTCATCGTAAATCCGCAGGCGTTCTAAATTGGCCAACTGCGACAAGCGCATATCCAAGATAGCGTTGACTTGGATGTCAGTCAGTTTGAACTGTTTGATCAACTCGCTCTTGGCTTCGTCGCGGTCTTTTGAGGCCCGAATTAGTTTGATGATGACGTCCAGGTGGTCAAGGGCGATCTTCAAGCCTTCTAGAATATGGGCTCGGGCTTGAGCTATTTTCAGTTCATATTCGGTTCGGCGGGTGACGATGGTGATGCGATGGGCCAAAAATTCGCCGAGAATTTCAGACACCCCCAACAGGCGCGGCTGAAGCCCGTCAATTAAGGCGACCATATTATAATGAATAACGGTCTGGAGTTCAGTCTGTTCGTAAAGTTGGTTTAAGATTTTATTGGCTGGAGCACCTGGTTTGAGCTCAACCACCACCCTGACTGCCTGCTCGCGGTCGGACTCGTCACGCAAATCATGGATGCCTTCGATTCTTTTTGACTTAACTAAATCAGCGATGTGACTGACGAAGCTGGCCTTGTTAGTTTGATAGGGTAATTCGGAAACGATAATTCGGCTCCGACCGTTTTCTTCTTGAATTTCCGCCCTACCACGAACCATTGTTCGACCACGACCAGTTGACAGAGCTAATCTAATATCATTGCTGTTATAGGCAATGCCAGCGGTGGGGAAGTCTGGCCCTTTAATAATCTCCAAAATATTGTCGGTTTCCGTCTCTGGATCCTCAAGCATCAAGACCAAGGCGTCAATAACTTCATTGACATTATGGGGGGGAATGTTTGTCGCCATACCAACAGCGATACCTTGCGAGCCGTTAATCAATAAATTAGGCAGGCGAGTTGGTAGAACGACTGGCTCTTGAGTCGTGCCATCGTAGTTATCCCGAAAATCAACAGTTTCTTTGTCGATGTCGGATAAAAAGGCGTCGGAGGCGGGAGCGAGACGGGCTTCAGTGTAACGAGGTGCGGCGGCCGAATCCCCGTCCATCGAACCAAAATTGCCTTGACCGTCAACCAACGGTACTCGCAAGCTCCACCACTGGGCCATTCGAACCATTGAGTCATAGACCGCCATCTCGCCATGGGGGTGATAGTTACCCAGAACTTCACCGTTGATTTTGGCAGATTTGCGATGTTTGGCGGTTGGGCCCAAACCGAGGCGATGCATGGCGTAAAGAATACGCCGATGAACCGGTTTTAAACCGTCCCGAACATCGGGCAAAGCCCGGGCAACAATAACGCTCATAGCGTAGTCCAAGTACGACTCCGACATTTCCCGATCAATCGATCGGGGCAAAATTTTGCCGTAATCCGTCTTCTCTGGCAAATTTTTCTTCAATTCTTGGTCGTTGGTTTCGTTAGACATTGGTTAATAAATCCGAAATTCAAACATAGAAACTCGAAACAAATTCAATTGAGGTTATCGTTAAAATCATAGATCTAAGTTCTTTACCGATGACGCCCTGTTCTGAATAAACCGTTTTCGGGGTAAGACATCTTCGCCCATTAAATCGGAAAAAATCTGATCGGCTTTCTCGGCGTCCTCGACACTGACTTGGAGCAAAATTCGGTTGGCCGGATTGAGAGTTGTTTCCCATAGTTGTTCTGGATTCATCTCGCCCAAACCCTTGTAGCGTTGAATATTTAGACCAGCCAACGGCTGTCGGCTGTCGGCCTTGAGCTTTTTTAATATCTCATCCCGCTCGTTCTCGCTGTGGGCGTAGTGAACTTCTTTTTTATAATGAACGCCGAAAAGTGGTGGTTGAGCGATGTAGATGTAGCCTTTTTCGATCACGTCGGGGAAATGACGGTAGAAAAACGTTAGGAGCAGGGTCCGAATATGGGCTCCATCAACATCGGCATCGGTCATAATAATTATTCGGTGATAACGGATTTTATCAATATTAGTTTCCTCGCCGATTCCGGCACCGATGGCAATAATCAATGCCCTCACTTCGGTATTGATTAACATTTTGTCCAGTCGGGCTTTTTCGACATTGAGAATTTTACCGCGTAACGGCAGAATCGCTTGGAACTTCCGATCTCGGCCATTTTTGGCGCTATTGTGGACAAAAACTCCGCTTGAGAGCGCAAAATTATGTGAATTGGGTACTTCAAAATCGTAAACATCGATCTTTTCTGAGAGGGGAATTATTTCTTTAATCTGGTGATTGTAGTGAATTGCCGCATCTTCTAGCAGAAGATCCTGATTGTAGAAGAAGTGGCCAGAGATAGTCTGGAACCGTAATAGACTTTTGTCGTTAGTCTTTTTTCGGAGCGCTTCGTAGCGGCTGACATCAACTTTCCCGAATAGGTGATAAATTTCATGCAACGCTTTGAGCGTTTTATCGATGTAAGTATTTGCCAGAGCCACTTTTCTCTTTTGTCTGAAATCGGTCGTCCATTGTTTCTTGGTAGTAAGACTGCGCCATTGACGGAGTGATTCATCTAGCCACTGCTCCTTAGCTAATAACGAAAGTTCCTGTCTCTTCTCTGGATAAGTGGCAAAATATACAATCTTTTGCTGGGACTGGTTGGCTCGATTATCAAGCTTGCCCCAATATAGACGCTGACTTCGATTCAACTGACGATTATTAATCTTCCGGTATTCGGGGTTACTGTTATGGACTGCGGGATACCGACAGTCGAAGTGGCCGTACCGGCCACTATAGAAGTTAAGGAATTTCTCCAGCATAAAAGCTTTGTACTTGGGATCTGCCCATTGCTTTTTTGCTCGTTCGCTTAACATCCGGCTCATCTCGGGCTGGCTCATCAGTTCGCTCATCTTGCGTCTGAAAGCCGGCGATTGACGAATTCGACGACATTTTTCGATAACTTCGGGTCGGTGGAGAGTTTTCTCTGGCAAACTAGCGTCCAAAGCGATGTGGTCGATTCTCGACATCCGTTGGAGATTATTGGGATTGTTGTTCAGTTTATTGTAGTCTTGGTGGTGGACAGTATCGCCAGAGGTCTTGTCGTAGACGTCGTTAGCTAAATTATGCCGATCCCCTAAAAGGTGGGTAAATATCCACCAGCTACCATGGAGACTGAAGACCATTTCGTAGCCAGCGATAGTGATTCTACCGCCCATCTTTGAGTGCTTTCGATAGAGAGGCATTAGCGACTGCTTCGGAATTAAATCTTTAGCAGGTGAGTATTGGCCATTGCGCAACATAAATAGATGGTCTGGGGTGCAAACAATTTCCTCGCCATTGTCCAAAACAACTTTGATAACTTCGGCCTGGCGTTTGGTCATTCTTGGTTCAATAATTTTTTCAACACCGACAGAACCATCGGATTGAATGGTGTAGCAATAATTCTTTTTGCCCGCTTTGTGCTCTTTGACTAATTGTTTGAATGAAATGTTCCGTCCATCAGTTGTGGCAACTTTAGTCTCGCCGGCAAAACAGCCGCCAGCACTATCGCCTTCCACTATATATAGCTCGCTTTTGGCTGGGTCGCGTTCGGAACAGTCGGCTAACTTGCCTGGCAGAGTCATACCCTCGAGCGCTCCTTTCCGGACGACCGCCTCGCGAGCGGCTTTAGCGGCTAAGCGGGCTCGAGCCGACAAGTAAATTTTTTCGACAATCGTTCGCGCTTCCGAGGGGTGTTCTTCAAACCAGCGATCCAATCCTTCGTTAACAACAGTTTCGACATTGCCGCGCATTGCCGGCGTCCCCAGCTTCGATTTTGTTTGCCCTTCAAACTCCGGATCAGGCAGTTTAACCGAGACTACCGCCGTCAAGCCCTCGCGGATATCTTCGCCGACGATACTGACGTCAGCATCCTTACTGGCCAATTTTTTGGCATATTCGGTAATAACTCGAGTAATTGATGAACGAAAACCGGTTAAATGGGTTCCGCCTTCGACAGTGTGAATGTTATTGGCAAAAGTAAAAACATGTTCGTTATAGTCATTAACATAGGTCAAGGCAACTTCAATTAGCGCCTCACCAACTTGTTTGGTCAGATAAATTGGTTGGTTGATGAGCGATTTTTTGTGACGGACGAGGTGACTAACATAAGCGCCAATGCCACCCTTAAAATGAAAGTTGTAACTGGCTGGATACTGTTTCTCTTCAGTCGCGATCTCGCCATCAGCCCGGTTATCTTTAAGACTGATGTAAATCCCTTTGGTAAGATAGGCCTGTTGGCGAATGTGATCGACGATAGTTTGGCGGGAAAAAGTGGTGTTAGGGAAAATCTCATGGTCAGCCTTAAAAGTAATTCGAGTCCCCTGTTTGCTTGGTCTAAGTTTTGTCGCTCCTCCACTCTGGTCAGGCCGACTTTGACCTTGGGGAAGAGTCGAGGGGGCGATGCCAACTTCTTTGACGGCGTATTTGGGTTTACCCCGAACGAATTCCTGTTCATAAATTTTGTCATCCCTGAAGACTTCAGCTTTGAGATGTTCCGACAAGGCGTTTACGACCGAAACGCCGACACCGTGGAGACCGCCAGAAACCTTGTAACCGCCGCCGCCGAACTTGGCGCCAGCATGAAGTTTGGTTAAGACCGTTTCCAAAGCCGAGACTTTGGTCGTGGCGTGAATATCGACCGGAATACCCCGGCCGTTGTCCTCAACCGAAACCGAGCCGTCGGCGTTAAGTTCCATCGAAACATAGTTAGCGTGGCCGGCCATCGCCTCATCGATGGCGTTATCCAAAACTTCCCAAACCAAGTGATGGAGGCCCTCAATACCGGTGCCGCCGATATACATCCCGGGGCGTTTACGAACCGGCTCTAACCCCTCCAAAACGGTAATCTGCGACGCCGAATATTCCTCACTCATCTGCCTAATTGTACCAGTTCTTGACCTAAAAACCAACTCTTTACTAATAGCAAAAGGCTCCGATCTTTCGATCGGAGCCAAGTCGGCATTGTCTCGTGAACTAACGGCTAGAAGTCCTGGATCATTTCCCAGGTCTCGGCCGCCTTCCGATGGCGCGCCGATTCGACGATCTTCATGGCTTCACGGTACTCCATGGCTAGCTCTCTGATCGTCTCGAACTTTTCCTGATCAGGCGTTCCGCCGACTGTAGCGCTGAAGAGGCTCGGAGCTCGATCGGCAACAACGGCCTTTTTCTCGATTTCGGGCGGGGACGGAATCGCCGCAACCGGAGAGGGACTGGTCGGCAGTTGCTTGAGCAACTGCAACTGGTAGAGAAGGGTGTTTCCCTTCCTTACACCATCATCTCGTTTGATGATGCCCAAGGTAACGAGTTCTTTGGCGAGTAGAACTCGCTCGTTTTGCAGTCCAGTTCGCGACAGTGGCCGCTTAACGAGTACTCCCTTCGTAATCAGAGCGCTATAGATGTCTGCGCTCGTCAGTAAACCTCGACTACCACTTCCAGTGACATCAGTTAGGGCGCTTCGGAGGATTCCATACGGGACTTGTTTCTTTTGTTTCTTCAGTATGGACACAATCCTCTTATTACCTGCCCCGTCACTGGCGGGGGAAGTAATAATCTTTTTCGTTGGCGGAAGAGGAAGCAGACGGAAGGATTTGACTCCTTTGGTTGGACCCGCTACTAGCTCAATGATCCCCCTGCGAATAAGAGGCGCAGCTACATTCTTTCTCCTTTTAGACTCAATATCTCTCTCAATATCTCTATCGACTGCCTCTCTACAATTTCTTCCGAACCACTCGAGACAGGTTCGGTAGATCGCCTTGAGAGTCAGGGGGGCGCTCTCGGCCTCCATCTCAAGAGCATCGTGGATATCTCTGTCCGAGACATCCCTAAACCACAGCGGCCTGAACTCCTTATGGCTAGGCGCCTCTGTGGCTTCAGCAACAGGAGCCAGCCCGGACTCGGTTGCTTTGGGTTCTACCGCTGCCAGCTGTTCGGCGACACGGTAAACCGGGCAACCCTTTCGACTAACCCATTTAATCACTCCTTTCTGACACAGGTAGTTGGCTATCGCGTTCTCGCGCGAAGCATGCTCATCGGCAGTTAGACCATCGATGACCCTTGAGCCGTACTGGTCGATGAGGGCGTTATATACCGACTCCCTCGTCAACTCCCCGCCTCCAAAGAGGACAATAGTATCTCTTAGCTTCTCGTTGCTAACCTTTTTCAGGGCATCAACAGCGAGAACCAGGTAGTAGTTCTCACTCGGGCCGATCAAATTAGCCACCTGACCAGCCGCCGTCACAAGCTCCGAGGTTGTTCTCAACTTCTTCCCCCCATTTCTCGCTGTTTGGAGTATCTCCCTGACCTTCCCAGCTGCTTCGCTTATCTTTTGCCGGAAAGCATCGATGCTTACTGCTAATCGGTTCGCCGGAAAGCTAACGCGAATCACCCTTTGACCGTCAATCTTGCCTCCTTGGACTGCCAGGAAGAATGCCCCTGGCTGATCAACTCGAGGCAAAAGCCGTAATCCGACATTCTTTTGGTCTCCGGACTGTCGGATCACTTCTGATATTTTCCACAAATACTCCACATCCTCATCGCCCGAAAACAACCTCCCAGCTTCCAAATACCTTAATAGTTCTCCTAACCATTGGTTGGTCAGCCGCTGAAAGGTCGATGCTTTTCTGGTACCAGTAATCATCTTTTGTTGGTGGCCACTAGGAACCGCGCAACTAACTGTTATTTCAGGCACCTCGTTCCCTTTCCTGTTAAGGTACGAGCATCGATCGCTCGTTCGGGACAACTTTACTACTATTCGGAGGAATTGTCAATATCCCAATCGGTCAGTGAACATGGCTGGCGACGATTGCCCGGATTTTATTTTGAAACTCTTCTTTGGAAAACTTTTCGGCGTGGAAACGGATTTTTTGCGGATTGAATTTTGCCGGATTAAAGTCCTTTAAGACTTCTACCAATGATTCAACCGTTTGTTTGGGAAAAAACAGACCGGTGACGCCGTCAACAACCGATTCCAAAGCCCCGCCGGCGCCGTAGGCGATGACCGGTCGGCCCGAGGCCATCGCTTCCAGCGGCGTAATCCCAGCATCCTCCAGCGGCGGGAAAATGAAAGCTCGACATTTAGAGTAAAGATCGACCAATTCTTCATCACTAACTCGTCCAGTAAACTCCACTGTTGGTCCAGAAATATGTTTCAGCGTCTCCAGCTTGGTACCGCTACCAACAATTTTTAGTTTGACGTTCAGTTGATTAGCCGCTTCGATCGCTATATCTGTTCTTTTATACGGTTCTTGCCGACCAACCACCAAAAAGTAGTCGCTGATTTTAGTCGAAGTTTTGAATTTGTTCCAATCAACTGGCGGAAAGATTACTTCGTCCGGATTACGGTTGTAGTATTGACGGGTTCTCTCGGCGACAAACTTCGAATTGGCGATCAAATAATCTGGTCTTTTGGCCGCTAACAAATCCCACTTTTGGAGAAACTTAACAATCAACTTGACTATTGGCCGGCCGATTAGCGGCCAGGGAATTGGGGAGGTAGCGATATATGATTCCCGATCACTCCAAAGATAGCGTGTTGGCGTGTGGAGGTAGCAAATGTGTTTGGTTTTGCCACGAGTAACGGCTCCTTTAGCGTATGCTGACGAATCGGACAGGACGAGATCGTATTTGGAAAAGTCGAACGATTCGATTGCCCGAGGCATCAGCGGCAACCAATATTTAAAGGACTTCGGCATCCCGGGAAAGTTTTGTAAAAAACTCGGGATTATTTTTCGGCCGGGTAAAAACTCATCGATAATTTTATGACTATAATTAACAACATAAATTGGCGCCTCGGGATAAATTTCGCTAAAAACTTTTAAGACCGACTCTCCCCCACCCCAAGTGTTTAGAAAATCGTGAACAAGGGCCACCCTCATGACTTAGTATTAACTAATTGCCGAAAAAGGTAGATAAAGGTGGCGATAATGATTCGCAGATCAAACCAAATACTCCAATTTTCGATGTAGTAGAGATCGTATTTGACCCGCTCGGTAATCGGGGTGTTGCCACGAGCGCCGTTAATCTGGGCCCAGCCGGTCAGACCGGATTTGACGTGATGGCGGCGAAAGTAATTAGGAAATTCTTTGGTAAATTGCTCAACATATTTGGGTTGTTCCGGCCGTGGCCCGACTAAACTCATCTTACCGAGCAGAACGTCCCAGAGTTGAGGAAGCTCATCAAGATTAGTTAGGCGGATTACCCGACCAATTGGCGTAATCCGAACGTCGGTCTGTTCGTCGGCCGACCAATCATTAATATTGGAAAATCTCTGGCGCCAGTCGGCGTACATACTCCGAAATTTACCGACAGAGAATTCTCGCCCATCCTGACCAACTCGCGGTTCTTTATATATTATCGGCCCAGGCGAAGAGACTTTGACTAAGATCACAAGGAGTAAATAAACCGGCGACAATAAAATCAAAGCTGGCCCGACAATAATTAAATCCAGCAGTCGTTTATAAACCCTTCCCCAGCCCTCAAGCGGCGTCCGACGAAAAAACATCACTGGCGTCCCAGCCAAAGAGGTCGTCTCAACGTTGGTCGCGTGGACCGAAAGGAGACTTGGTACGAGAGCAAAACTGATACCGTTGACCTCGGCCCAACTTAGGACCGAAAGCATCTTCGCTTCCGGTAGATCAGCCGCGGCGACGATTACTTCTTCGAGATTAGCTCGGCTAAATTGATTAAGCCGGGCTGGAACGTCTCCACCGCGGATAGTCCCGACAACCTGACGCCCGTGTCGTCGGTTATTTGCCAGTTCCGAAACGAGACCGTGCCGAGCACCGTTGACGACAACTAGAGTTTTAATTATTCCGATGTTGACCGAGTACAGAAAACGGACTACTAACTGGAGAGCTAACCGACCAACCAGCGTCAACAGAACCGTCAAAAAGAAGCTGTAAACAATCAGTAAACGGGGCAGAACCAATGACTCGGGACTTCGCCAGAGATAGAGGGTAATAATCATCACCGCCCAACCGCCCATCAAGCCGATTAAAATTTTAGAAACGGTGTTCCAGCCTCGCGGAGCGTTACGAACATTATAAAGCCCCTGACTGGCCATGAGAATTAACCAAACTGGCATTATCCAGCCAACGAAACGTAAGTAGTTTAAAAGTGGCCATTGGTAGAGGTCGGTGCCACCGCTTCGCCACTGGTAGGCCAAAATCAGTCCTAAGGTAATCATTAGCACATCAACCACCAGCGACACGACAGCAACAATAATATTGAATCGCTTCATGGCTTAATTGTACATCTAAACCAGAAATCCCGCACTTTGTCTCGATTGTTCCGCTTTGAACTCTTTGTTCGTGCTTCAATTCCGGACACAGTGCGGGATTTCATTGCTTTAACACGCGTGTTGAAGCAATCCTAGCGAGCCTTTCGGAGCATCGGTAAACCGGTCCGAGCGTTCTCCATTACTTCATAACCGGCTGGAATAGCGTCAAGGGCGCCGGGACGAACATCTTGGGCGAAAAAATAAATTGTCTGTTGACGACCGCCTCGGAGCGTTACATCTCGGGAATGGAGGTAATAAGTCTTACCAGACTTTTCTGAAACTTTGCTAAATGCCATGCTTCTCACCTCCTTCCTTAAGTTTTTTAGTTTTATTTTGATACGGCCAACCAGGACCATATCTGATATACATTACTAAAGATAGGGTTACGACCTGTCAAGCCCTATTCAACCCTTCACCCGCACCCCTGGGGTGCGATTATGGTGTAAGGTAATGAATAATGAGCAATGTCAGAAAGGTAATGCTAGTCACCAACGAGATTTATCATGTCTTCACCCGGAGCATTGAGGGCTTCGAAGTGTTTCGTTCACGTAATAGCTTTAGGCGATTCATCCGCGGGATGGAATATTACAATCAATCTCAGCCGAAGCAGAGATTGTCTGATTATCTGCAACTCTCTCCAAAGGCCAAGGAAGAGCCCGATAATATACTCACTAAAGATCCTCTCGTGCGAATAATTGCTTACTGCCTCATGCCAACCCACATTCATATAGCGCTCAAGCAAATCAAAGACGGCGGGATATCAACCTTTATGAGCAAAACCTTAAATAGTTTTACACGTTTCTTCAACATCGCTCATAAACGTCGAGGTCCGCTTTGGGAGTCAAAATTTAAAAATGTTCTGGTCGATACTGACGAACAGCTTCTGCACCTAGTAAGATATATTCATCTTAACCCCAGCTCAGCGGGATTGGTAACGAAACCAGAGGAATGGCAGTTCTCTTCATACTGCGAGTCTATTGGCCAGAAATCAGAGACGGGACTTTGTAGTTGGGAAGGTATAATAAACATTAACACTTCTGATTACAGGAAATTCGTCCACAGCCGTATCGCGTATCAGCGAGGGCTCTCAAAAATTAAACGGTTATTAATCGATAATTACACGGGTTAACCTGGACGCACCCCTGGGGTGCGATTATGGTTAGATTGGCTGATTAACTTCTGTAATTAGTTTGTAATTAGTCTAATTAGAACTTTTGTCATCAGCGATGTATCGCTTCGGTATCGCTTCAGGGGTTGCTTCGGGGATTGTGCCACTCCCCATAGTCGGCGGGATACGCCGACTTCGGCTAGGGATTACATCCCGCCGACTATACAGATGCTTGCGCGTAATTGAGCGTAAGAAGTGGACTGACGGATTATTCCTGTCCGGTATTTCTCCTAGTCATTGTCCAGCGCTTGAACCGGAGGCCGATGTAGAGTGATTCCCTCGTGATAACAAGTTGAGCAAACATCTAGTATCATGTCTCTCTCCTTAACCTGTCTTTGGATGAGTGGCAGACTATACCTCAAATTATGTAAAAAGTCAGGGGGAATCGGCACTATTTTAAGGTAGAATGGCAAAGTGATGAAATTTGAGTTATCGACGGGAATGAAACCCGCTGGCGATCAGCCCAGGGCAATCAAATCGCTACTGGCGGGGATTAAAAAAGGGCTGAAACATCAGGTTTTACTCGGAGTGACGGGGAGCGGTAAAACTTTTACCATTGCCAACGTCATCGGCCAGATTCAGAAACCAACCTTGGTGATCGCTCACAATAAAACCCTGGCCGCCCAACTAACGAGCGAATATCGTCGCTTCTTCCCCAAAAACGCCGTTGAGTATTTTGTTTCTTACTACGACTACTACCAACCAGAGGCCTATATGGCCAATTCCGATACCTACATCGAAAAAGAAGCCCAAATTAACGACGAGATTGATCGCTTGCGCCACGGGGCCACTCAAGCAATTCTGACTCGTCCCGACACGATTATCGTTGCTTCGGTTTCCTGCATTTACGGCTTGGGCTCGCCAGATGAGTATCAAAAAGCTAGTTTGGTGATTACCAAGGATCAAATTTTGCCTCGGGAACAAATTATCGATCGACTGGTTTTTCTCCAGTATCAACGGAACGACGTCGAATTGAGTCGAGGTGATTTTCGCTCTCGGGGTGAAATCATTGAAGTCATGCCGGCTAACGCTCTGAAAATAATCCGTTTGCGCCTGAACGGCGATAAGGTCGAAGAAATCCAAGAAATTGACCCAGTGACGGGAAAAACGACCGAAAGCAAACGCTTGGCGGTTTTCTATCCGGCTCGACACTTTGTAATGCCAGTTGACCAAATGGAGCGAGCGGTCAAGTCGATCGAAAACGAGCTTGAAGATCGGCTGAAGATTTTGCAGACAGACCAGAAAATTATTGAGGCTGATCGGCTTGGCCGTCGAACTCGTTATGACATAGAAATGATCCGCGAGGTTGGTTACTGCAACGGGATTGAAAATTACTCTCGTCATTTTGACGGTCGGATTCCTGGTAGCACCCCAACGACTCTTCTTGACTACTTTATTCGGGCTACCCCAGACTTTCTCACTATCGTCGACGAATCTCACGTCACCGTCCCCCAAATTGGCGGAATGTACAACGGCGACAAAGCCCGTAAAGAAGTTTTGGTTGACTACGGTTTCCGTCTGCCATCGGCCAAAGACAACCGACCGCTCCGTTTTGCCGAATTTGAGCAGAAGGTCGACCAAACCATCTATACCTCGGCGACACCAAGCGCGTACGAACTGGACAAAACCGAGCAGACGGTTGAACAAATCATCCGCCCGACCGGCTTGGTTGATCCGGAAATTATCATTCGGCCGCTCGAGAATCAAGTCGGCGACTTATTGGAACGCTCTAAAAAGAGGGTTAAAGACGAGGAACGAGTTCTGGTCACAACTTTAACCAAAAAAATGGCCGAAGATCTAACCGATTACTTCACCGAACAAGGCATTCGGGTTCGCTACCTCCACTCCGGCGTCGAAACCTTGGAACGGATTGAGATTTTACGGAATTTACGTCAAGGGACGTTTGATGTTTTGGTCGGCGTTAATCTCCTTCGCGAGGGCCTCGATCTACCGGAAGTTTCCCTAGTCGGGATTCTCGACGCCGACAAAGAGGGCTTTCTACGGAGCGAGCGTTCGCTTATCCAAACAATCGGCCGAGCCGCTCGCAATGTCCAAGGTCAGGTTGTCCTTTACGCCGACCATGTCACTGGTTCAATGAAAAAAGCGATCGACGAAACCAATCGCCGTCGGGAAATCCAAACTAAATACAATCAAAAACACGGCATAACGCCGACCACCATCTCCAAACAAATTACCTCGATTGTCGAACAAGAATTAAGTCAATCGGTTGGCTTGGATAAAATCGAACAGCAGTTAGCCAAAAGCAACATTGACAGTCTTATTAAAGACAAAGAGCGCCAGATGAAGTTGGCCGCCCAGGAATTACAGTTCGAACTAGCGGCGATCCTGCGCGATGAGGTAATTAGATTAAAGAAGCGCCGAGGATAAAAAACCCGCCCGTTACTGCTCGGGCGGGTTGGGGCGTCAGGTGGTTACCCTGACTGGACATTCTCGAATCTGGCAGGTTTCGCGATGTAGCATCAGGCTACACCGTTGGTCCGGGTTCAAATTGGCCCAACCCAACCTGGCCAGTTCCGCTGCCTTCTGGCAGCTAATTGGGGGACCGAAAAGCCCCCTCAAACTAATAGGTTTGTCACCCAATTCTCCCAGGCCTAGCTCGGCTGGGTCGAACACATCCCTTGTCTCATCCATTTCCTCTCCTTTCTTCCGTGGGAACTGAATGGCAAACAATTGTCCCACAATTACGACAATAAATCAAGATCCTCCCTTCATTTGACCAATATCCCAACTATTTCAACCATCAAGCGACGAGCGTAGGATTGGTCTATAAATTTGCCTGACTCTTCGTCAACAATTGGTGAATTTTCATGAGGAATAATCACCAACACTGGAGCTACATTTTCATATTGGCTGGCTGTCCAACTGACCTTTTGCACGGCCCGCCCGTCGATTCCAGCCACCAGATTTAAGTCGCGATTTAGACGGGCGGCGACATGATCCGGCGGCAGCTCTTGCCAAACTGGGCTATTGAGCGCCACGACAGCAGGGCTATCCTGTGCTTGGCCCTCAAGACCATCACTCCTGGCACTCTTCACCTGGATAGCCAGAGCTCGATTTTTTGCCAAATCGTCACTTCGCCGATCGTAGAACCACCAGTCCACCCCGTGATGGGTGTCCTCGCGATCGAGGGGATAATAAATTTCAAACTGACTTTTGAGACGATGCACTTCACGAAGTACGTCGGCCAGGGCGAACTCGGTAAGAACTCCGCGGAACACATTTCCGGCCTTAGCTTCATTGCCGTAACGAGAAACAGCCGTTAGAAATTTAGAATGGGCCGGCCTCAACACAGCCGGCGACTTTACTCTCTCCATCAGACGAAGCAAAGTTCCAGCGAACTGTTTGCCCCGATCCCATTCTTCAAGGTTGTCTTGGCGAGAGATTCGCTCCAACGACTTGTTGAATTTATCAAGCGCGACTCCGACTTCTTCCGGCGATTCAACTGGGTCTCTAAACTCTCGGCGAGATGTTCCGTCCGAGGGACCAACAATGTCCCGCTCTACAATTTCCGGCGAGAAGGACGGTTTTTCGCTCATCGTCATTACTTTTATACTCGCTCCAACGCCAGCCGTCAAGGTCCGCTTATGGTATAGGTCGGCTGGATTAGCTAAAATCAAATCGATGTCTGACAAAATCATCATTAAGGGCGCTCGCGAGCATAATCTCAAAAATATCGATCTGGAACTGCCGCGGAACAAACTAATCGTCTTTACCGGCTTATCCGGCTCGGGTAAATCGTCGCTGGCTTTCGACACCATTTACGCCGAAGGTCAACGCCGGTATATGGAGTCGCTTTCGTCCTATGCTCGGCAGTTTTTGGGTCAGATGGAAAAACCCGATGTTGACTATATTGAAGGTCTGTCGCCAGCCATTTCCATTGACCAAAAAACGACCAGCCATAACCCTCGTTCGACCGTCGGGACGGTGACGGAGATCTACGACTATTTGCGTTTACTTTTCGCCCGAGTCGGCGTGCCATATTGTCCCAATTGCGGTCGGAAAATTGCCCGTCAAACCATCGACCAAATGGTTGACTTAATTGAAGGTTTACCCGAAAGTACACGAATTAGCGTTCTTTCACCGGTTGTTCGCGGTCGGAAAGGCGAATACCATCAGCTCCTCCACGACCTGTATAAAGGTGGGTTCGGCACCGTCCGGGTCAACGGCGCCATTTTTAGTTTAAACGACAAAATTGATCTTGATCGTTACAAAGCCCATAAGATCGAGGTTTTAATTGATCGACTAATCATTGGTTCGTCAACCCGAGCCCGCTTAAACGAAGCGATCGAATCGGCGCTGAAGTTGAGCAAGGGTTTGGTCATTGTTGCCCAAGAAGGCAAAAATGACGAAATTCTGCTCTCGGAAGAGCTGTCATGCCCCTACGACGGCTTTAGTTTGGGCGAAATTTCGCCGCGGTCATTTTCGTTCAATTCTCCTTACGGCGCTTGCGAGGATTGCCACGGTCTGGGCATCAGGAAAGTTATTGCCGACGAGCTAATTATTCCCGACCGAACCAAAACGATTAGTCAGGGAGCGATTATGCCCTGGACAGTTTCGGCCACCAATTACTACGGCATTCTAATTAAAAACAGCGCCGATCATTTTGACATAAACCTTGAGGCGCCGATTAAAGAAATAGATCCGAAAAAACTCCAGAAAGTCCTCTACGGCCTCGATTCTCCAATCAAACTCCGTCTCCGTTATTTCTCTAATGGTCAGGCTCAATACTTTAGCGTTTGGTTCAAGGGCTTGATCCCTCATTTAGAAAGTCGATTTGCCGAAACAGATTCCGATCGAGTCCGGGAAGAGATAGAAAAGTATATGCTTTCGAGTCCGTGCCAAAGCTGTCAGGGCGCTCGTTTGAAACAAGTTGCCTTAATTTTTAAAGTGGCCGGTTTAAATATTTCCGAGCTAGTCGCCTTAACAATCGACAAAGCTAAAGATTATTTCGCCGAATTGAAGCTGTCGGCGCGAGACCAGTCAATTGCCGGCAAGATTATCTTAGAAATAAATAGCCGACTGGAATTTTTGACCAAAGTCGGTCTTGATTACTTAACCCTTGATCGTTCGGCAACAACGCTGGCTGGCGGTGAATCGCAAAGAATCCGTCTGGCCTCCCAAATCGGCTCGGCCTTGGTCGGAATATTGTATGTTTTGGACGAGCCAACGATCGGCTTGCATCCGACCGACAACGCTAAATTAATTGAGACTTTACATCATCTCCGGGATTTGGGCAACACCGTCATCGTCGTTGAACACGACGAGGAAACGATGCGCGCCGCCGACTTTATCGTTGATATTGGCCCCGGCGCTGGAGAACACGGTGGCCAAATTATCGCCAGTGGAAATTACGACGAGCTGGTCAGTAATCCCCAATCGATCACCGGGCCGTATTTAACCGGCGAAAAATTTCTGATTATTCCGGTTCGACGGGAGGTGGTTAAGGGTCATAAAATGTTGACTGTCCACGGTGCTTCTGAAAACAATCTCAAAAAAATTACTGTCAATTTCCCGACCGGCCGATTTATTGTCGTCACCGGCGTGTCTGGTAGCGGCAAATCAACTTTAATCGCCGAGGTTTTGAGCAAAGCCGTTGGCCGACGGCTTGGTCATGCCACCTTGATTCCAGGCGCCCATCAAAGCATTAGCGGCGTCGAAAATATTAATAAAATGATTGAAATCAATCAGTCGCCGATCGGCCGGACGCCTCGGTCGAACCCGGCCACTTACACCAAAGCATTCGACCCGATCCGCCAACTATTTGCCGCTACTCCTGCCGCTCGGAGTCGTGGCTACAAGCCCGGCCGGTTTAGTTTTAATGTCATCGGCGGCCGCTGTGAGAATTGCCAAGGCGACGGCCAAATAAAAATTGAGATGAACTTTTTGCCTGATGTTTATATCACCTGCGATGTCTGCCAGGGAACTCGGTACAATAAAGAGACCTTGGAAGTGAGGTGGAAGGGTAAAAATGTTAGCCAAGTTCTAAATCTAACTATTGAGGAGGCAGGAGAGTTCTTCGCTAATATTTCGACCGTGGCCGACAAATTGAAAACGATGGAAAAGGTTGGTCTCGGTTATGTTCGCTTGGGTCAGAGCGCCACGACGTTGTCAGGCGGCGAAGCCCAGCGGATCAAACTGGCGGCCGAATTGGCCAAACGCGATACCGGTGCGACTCTTTATGTACTAGATGAGCCAACGACCGGCTTGCATTTTGCTGACGTCGAAAAACTGCTCAGCGTTTTGCAAGCGCTAGTTGATCGAGGCAATACCGTTATTGTCATTGAACATAACCTGGATGTCGTAAAATCGGCCGACTGGCTGATTGATTTGGGGCCGGGCGGCGGGGAAAAAGGCGGCCGGATCGTTGCCCAAGGGGAGCCAGAGACAGTGGCCGGAGTTAAAACCTCATTGACCGGCCAGGTTCTGAAGAATGTCTTAGTCGCGGGCAGGAAAATTAGGATTTAAGAAAAACCGGGCTAGTTGCCCGGCTCAAATCTCTGACGGTTCGGTAGCGACTGCCAACCGCCATCTTGATTATTTAGAACGCGGAAGCCAATCTAACCGGCAGGAAGGTCAAAGTCAAAGATCGTCCCAACCAACTTCCGTAATAATTAAGGAAATTAGCTAGGAAATCTGGCCGAAGCGGTTGGCTAAAAGCCATGCTTCGGCCGAGGGTTCCTGCTGGGGCTGGGGCTCTGGGATGAGGCCTAAGAGCGAAACTAATTCGTCCTAGGCCTAGTTCGGTTTGGGCCGAAAACCCTGTCGATATGAGCTCGGCAGTGCCATCTGTTCTTGGCCGCAGGAACAGATAAGACTGTTAAATTCCAAATCTTGGTTAGCGAGCCTTCTGCTTCTGACCGCAGCCGTGACCGTTCGCCTGCCGGCGGTTCTCCTCCGCCCGAGCCGCCTTATTAATCGCGCATCGGACGGAATCGGTTCTGGATTTATCCAGGCGAATTCGCTCCCGCTCGTCTTCCAGGTCACGGATAGTAGTTGCGACTAGGCCGCAAGCGGACAGCGCCCTTCCACCGTAGCCCTTGTCAATCGCTCTGTCGGCGGCCGCCAGATGCGCCTTGACGGTGTCAGTATTAATTCCTTTCCCATTGGCCAACCTCCCAACGGTTGCACGGAGACGAGTTGCCCACTCCCGAGCGGCGTTCACCTGGTCACAGTGAATAGAGCGAACGGCATCCCAGGCCTTTCTCGTCGCTTGGGAACCGAAACCACGGTCGGCGAGGATTTGGGCATCGTAAGCGGCGTTGAACGCCTCCTTAGAAAAACGCCCACAGATTCGGCCAAGAATCTCGAGCGCCTCCGTCAGCGGACTAGGTTGGCTGGTGGCCAGCTGAACCGGACGGCCAATTGTCGAATTCATCTTCGTTCATCTCCTTGGCTACCGATGGTTCGGATAGCCGGGTCATGCCCGAATCGGGCCAGTGATTACTTCGAGTCTATTAAATCGACTCGTTAGAAAAATCAAAGTTGCATTACTTAATGAATGAATACAATTAAACACGTCAATATTGGGGAAAACCTCCCAGAGCTGTGTTTGCGGTTCATTCATAAAGACATTAGTTTCGGTGATTTCTCTAATGAGTCGATTTCTCCTCACTGATCACCTCTCGACGTCGAATAAGGTAAACCTTCGACTTTAGGCGAGATGATCAAAGAGGAAACTAACTGTTAAAGAAGATTGGTCTTGCGAAGGGCTCTTTAGACCCTCCGCTCACAACCGTGTACTAATATCGTACGTTCAAGATACTATCACAGAACGGTCGGAATGTCAATGGTTTTAGACCTATTTTTTTAAAATTTATCTGGAATAGACTATGCTTTATTAAATGTTTTCATGTATATTTAGTCAGCTTTAGCCTCAAGGGTGGTTGATTTCGAAAAAGCAAACGTAACACTTAATTTTTAATAACTCACCTTCAACTCTTCTACCATATCAACTAACTGCTCTGGAGGTGGATTATGACATATATGTCATAATCCGCATTTGAACTGATGTTTGTTACTGTCAATTAAAATAATCTATATATATTGAAATAGAATATGTTAATCTGGTTCGATTCAAGACGCCAGAATACTGTACTTTTCCAGATATAGTTAGTTTATTGTTGATTCTAAGGTAGAATACACTTATGGAAAAGATCAATCAGTTCTTACCCAACAAACCTGGGGTTTATTTGTTCAAAGACGAGAACAACCGAGTGCTCTACGTTGGCAAGGCTAAAAATCTGAAGAGTCGGGTTGGGAGCTACTTAATCAATAAACACCTCGATCGTCCCTGGATCGCTGTAATGATGGGTTTAATCAAAGACGTCGAGACAATCGTTGTCAACAACGAACTTGAGGCATTAATTCTTGAAGCAACTTTAATCAACGAGCATCAACCAAAGTTTAATATTAAACTAACCGACGATAAGGCCTATCCGTATATTAAGTTAACTCTGAACGAATCATTTCCTCGATTCCAAATAGTCCGTCAACGAGCTCGAGACGGGGCCAAATACTTTGGACCCTATTTGTCGGCTTGGTCAGCCCGAATGACTTGTGAATTTTTGCGCCGAATCTATGGGGTTCATATTAGCAATCGACCACTCTCGAATAATGGTAATCAACCGTGTCTTAACTGCCAACTAGAAAATAACCTTTGTCCGATGGCTAATCAAATCTCCGAAGAAGCATATGCTTATCCAGTCAAAAAAGTGATTGAGTTTTTAGAAGGGAGAAGGAAATTGTTAGTCAAGGATATTGAGATTCGAATGGAACAGGCAGCGAAGGGAGAGAACTTTGAATTAGCGGCCAAACTTCGTGACCAACTTCGTGCCGTTCGGCAGGTCACTACCAACCAGGATGTAGTTGGCTCGATTAGTGACAATTTTGACGCTATTGCCGCTTCCAATGCCAAATGGATGGGCGTTGTCACGCTAATGTCGGTTCGGTTGGGTATTTTGACTGGCCAGAAACATTTTAACTTCAAAATCACTGCCAATCAGAGAACTTGCGAGGTCATTCGGCAATTTCTGCTCAACTTTTACCAAAACTTTACAGCCGTCCCACCCTTAGTGGCTCTAGCTGAAGATATCGAAGATCGCCAGCTGATTGAGAGTTGGTTAACCAAGACTTTCGGTCATAAAGTTGAGCTAAGAGTGGCCGCGCGGGGCGAAAAAAATAACTTTGTCGCCCTAGCCAAAAAGAATGCTGATGCTAAATTGGAGGCAGAATTAGCCAAAGACAACAATGACTTCTCGGGCTTAATCGCCATCAAGGAATTGTTAGGTCTTGACGAATTTCCGGAAAGGATTGAGGCGGTTGATATCTCAAACCTAGGCACGAGTGAGCCAATCGGCACAACAGTTTGCTTTATTAACGGCCAACCAGACAAGAACGAGTACCGTCGTTACAAGATAAGAACAGTTCTTGGTCAGAATGATTTTGCGATGATCAGGGAAATTACCGGAAGGCGATTTAGCGACACCAGCCGACCGGTCCCAGATTTATTCGTTGTCGACGGTGGGCCAGAACAATTGAAATCGGCGCTAAGGGCTTTAGAGGGTACGGTAGTGAAGCCGAAGCATATACTATCTCTGGCTAAAAAACCGGATAGAATATTTTTACCGACTAAAAAGCGGCCGATACCGATCAAGCGCGGCCATCAGGGACTGTTATTACTCGCCCGAATCAGAGACGAAACTCACCGGTTTGGACTACGTTTCCAACGTCAGCGGCAAAACAAAAAAAGCTTGGCCACCAAAGACTAATCTTCGCCTGCCGCGATGATGACGATGAGGGCTCTCACTTTAAAGAAGCGGGTCCATTGGCGACATCGACGCGTTGCCAGCCGTGGTATTCCGGCGAAGAATAGCAACTTTTGGTTTTTCTACTTTATGTGTTGGTTAAAGCGATTGCCGAAAGCGAGGATATTTATGCCGAGGATGACGAAAAAAATTCCCACTATAATACCGACTAAACTGGGGAATATTATTACTAAAATCCCAAAAACAATCGAAGTCGCGCCCATGACTTGGAGTGGATTCATTAAATTTTAATATACTACTTTTTGATTCATATTAACTCCGCAAAAGTTCTGATCGATATTGTAGTTCCCAAGATTCAACCGACCGACTTCGCCGAAAACCACGAATGGAAGTCCCTGGAGCTTCATTTGGTCGAAACAAACTCTTGCCAAGGGCAAAAAACTATTAGAATATTATACTGTGACCGAGATAAATCAAACCTATACGATCAAGGCGTCAATTGCCAAAGTCTGGCAGACGTTGGTAGACCCTAAAATTATTGCCGTTTGGAGTAATGCTCCAGCTAAGATGGACGAAGTGGTTGGATTTGAGTTTGAACTTTGGAACGGCGACATTACTGGTGTTAACACCATCGTCGACAAACCAACCTTATTAGTTCAGGAGTGGCAGTACGGTGACTGGCCGAAGCCCTCGCGGGTCACATTTTCGCTTAAAGCGGTTAACAATCACACTGTCGTTAAATTAACCCAAACCGGACATCCCAAAAACGAACAGAAGGATCTTGAGGAGGGCTGGGACAGTTATTATCTTGGCGCGATTAAAAAATATCTTGAGTTAATTTAGCTCTGACGCAAATTTTTGAGAATGTCGACATTCGGCTTGTCAGGTCCTTTGTCGTCAAAACCAGGAACTTCTAGGTAACTAGCCAGATTTTGCCAGCGAGAATCGTTAACAATATGACCGAACGGCTGACTGCCTAAGAAGCCCTGACCAATATTTTCGTGGCGGTCGCGCTTGGCGCCAAGATCAAACTTAGAGTCGTTGAAGTGCCAGCAAAAAACTTTGTCCAGGCCAATCAAGCGTTCAACCTGATTAACATATGCTTTGTACCCGTCTGTTGTTTTGAGATCGTAGCCAGCGGCAAAAGCGTGACAGGTATCCAAACAAACGCCAACTCTTGATTGGTCAGACGACGAATTGATTAGCCAAGCCAAGTCCTCTAGCTTACCGCCGATGGTCGAGCCGGCCGAATTTTCATAAATTAACTTTGACTCCGGTGGTGTTTCGGTCAATATTTCGGCAATAATATCTTTAATTTGGGTTTGATTACCAATTTCGCCATTAGTGTACGAGCCAGGATGAAATATTGTGCCGACGATGCCAAGTTTCTCGGCCAAACGCAAAGTTTCGATTAAGGCCGTTTTTGTTTTTAAAACATTGGCTTCGTCGTTACCAGCTAAGTTAGTTAAATAGATGCCGTGAAATATAACTTGTTGAAAAGATTTCGCCCATTCGGTTTTGAACCAAGAACATTGGCCATCATCCCAGCCACGAATCTTCCACTGTAGGGGGGCAGATGGGAATATCTGCAGAGCTTCAGCACCAATTTCTAAACCCTTACTGATCGCCGTCTTTAGCCCGCCGGCGGTGGAAACATGAGCGCCAATATACATTGATTTGATTCTAGCGGATTTTGGGCTATGTTGAGAATAAGTTCGCACCAATTCCAAGGAGAGGTCGGATGGGGCTTGTTAGCCGCGATAGCAAGGAAACTCCGTTGCAGGAAGCTAATAATGGCCTGATCAACGATGATCCGAATGGAGCAGGCGATGACAATCAAGACGGTAGGCATCGCTTCCGCGAGCATGGTAATCCGGAGGAGGAAGAAGTTCGGGCGATTCTCGAAGGCGGACACGTCCTTAACGAGGCGGAGGTCAGGGAGATCCACAAAATCATCTCTGCCAGCCTGGAACAGATTGTATCGGGGATGCATTTCCGAGACGATCTCTACTTACATGATCTCGGAATCGCCCTGAAGGCTGTTGCTTCTCCTTCCAAGACCCCCGAACAGCCGACCCTGCCTTGGTCAAGAACAGGCTAGTCCCGGCCGCTGATTCGCCATTCGGGCCAATCAGCGGCCAATCTTTACTTGCGTCGCTTTACTTCCTGCCTTGGCGGAAAAATTCTGCCACCTTAGACCAGTCAAGATTGTTGAAAAACGCTTCCAGGTAATCAGCCCGTTTGGTTTGAAAATCCAAGTAGTAGGCGTGTTCGTAAACATCAATCGCTAAAATCGGTACGGCGTTCCAAATTGGAAAGGTGTTTTGGGCGTCGCCGAGATAATTAAATAGCTTGCCAAAGTCGCGATCGTAAGCTAGCCAGGCCCAGCCGCGAGCGGCCATCGCCGTCGCCTTAATATCGGATTGCCAGTTTTCGTAAGAGCCGAAATCTTTCTCAAGCGCTGATCGCAGATCGCCAGACGGTTCGCCACCCTGGCCTCCAAGGTGTTCAAAATACAACTCGTGATTTTTGACCCCGCCGATGGCGAACGACAGGTCGGTCTTAAGGGAACGAAGATCGGAAAATGTCTGATTGGCCGTCGTTTTGTCAGCCGTCGCCAAACGCTCGGTAATCTCGTTGTATTTTTTAATATAACCCTCGTACAACTTGTAGTGCTCGGTCATCGTCCGCTCGCTGATGCCGTTCAAGGCCATGATCGAAGAGAATTCCTTGGCTATCAACATACTTCCATATTAAGTAACTCCGGTCTTGATTTCAATGCCTAAAAATGATACTATCAGACAATCACGTCACAGATCAGAGGATCCAAACGATGCCCTTTCAAGCAGTCAATGAGCCGGATTTGGCGATCGGGATTGACCCGGGAAAAAAAAAGACCGGGGTAGCGACTCAGCTGAAAAATGGGATAGTCGAGTTAGTCACGGTTTACAAGAAACGTGAAGATCCGATCGCCACCATGAGAGGGATCTGGAAGCGATTAAACTGTCAGGCTGATTGGAAAATACTCGTCGCTATCGAGCTCCCCGAAAAAAGAAAAGGTGGCAAGCAACTTCTCTCCAGGGCGATATGGATTGACGCCCGCAAGGAAGCAAGTATTTGGAGAATAGCGGCCGAAAGCGTCTTCGGTCTAGAGGTTATCATCTGTAATGTCAGACCCAATGATAGACATCCGATGATACCTTTGACTCGGACCTATCCTGACGACCATGTCAGGGATGCCGCGGCAGTCCTGAAGATCGCTCGGAATCGTTTTATGGGTGGGGAGACGCAACCGATGATTATGAAGAATGGAGTAATAAGGACACTCAGTCGTCGCCATCAACGTCGGCGACCGTATCAGAGGGAGAGCAACAGAGACCGCAAAAGAAGTTCTGACGACGAATAACCCTGAGCCAGCCGAGTTTAGCTCGGCTGGCTGATCTCTTTTAGGGCCAAAATTATTCGCTCTATATCATTTTTTGAGGTTGGCCGGCCAAGAGAAATCCGGATCGTTTTATTAATCTGTTCGCTTGTCAGACCAATGGCGGCTAAGACATGAGAGTCGGTCAGTGATTTGGCGCTACAAGCTGAACCGGAGGAAACGGCGATGCCTTGTTGATCGAGCGCTTTGACCAAATTAGTTTCTGTGGTCGGCACGATAACGGAAAGATGATTTGGTAGTCGGGGCGCGGTTTTAGCGTTAATTTGACAGCCCAAGACTTCTAAGCTTGTTCGCAATTGGTCACGAAGCTGACCGATCTTTTTGAAATCGGCACTCCGACTCCTTAAAGAAATCTCACATGCCTTAGCCAGCCCGGCTATACCGGGCACATTTTCCGTACCACTTCGGAGCGATTTTTCTTGCCCTCCACCGTAAACTATCGGAAAAATCTGGACGCTGGACCTGACAAAAAGCGCTGCCACCCCCCTTGGACCGTAGAGCTTACCGCCATTAAACGTTAGTAAGTCAACACCTAGTGTTTCAGTATTTAATTCCAGCCAAGCCGCCGCTTGACAGGCATCGGTGTGAAAATAGATGCCGTGAACACGGGCAATATTGGCAAAATTCTTGATTGCTTGGATAACACCAATTTCCGAATTGGCCAAATGGATACTGGCTAGAATTGTTTCGGGGGTAACGGCATCGGCAAAATCTTCAACCGAAATTCGGCCAGCACGATTAACCGGCAAGTAGGTAACGTCAAAGCCATCTCGCTCTAAGGCCTGAGCGGCGTTTAAGACACTTGGGTGTTCAATGGCCGAAGTAATAATATGGTTGCCTTTTTGACGATTGGCCCGAGCTACCCCAATCAGAGCTAAGTTATTTGACTCCGTTCCCGAGGCGGTGAAATAGACTTCATCTGGTCGACACTGGAGAAATTGGGCAATTTCGGTTCGAGATTGATTAAGACTCATTTCGGCCGCCGCCCCAAAACCATGAAGACTCGATGGATTGCCGACTAGGGCTTCGTTAACTTCGGCCAGTCGGCCGATGACCCGACTGTCAGTTGGGGTTGAGGCGGCATAATCGGCGTAAACTAAAACTGATTCCGACATTCGAGGCATTTTAGCAATTTCACAGCCCCAAAATCAACCCTCAATCACTTTCCGTCGACAGAACCGCCACTTTGGTTCTGTCACGAAGGAGGTTTTGGAAACGGTTGGCCTCGACCACCGACCCAAGAATTTTGCCGTAATGCATCGGAATGGCCAAATCCGGCTCGATCAATTCAGTCGCTTTAACCGCCTCGTCTACCGTCATTACAAAGGTGCCAGAGATTGGCAGAAAGGCAACGTCAATTTTTTTAGCCATTTCCATTTCGGGAATTAAATCGGTGTCACCGGCGTGATAGAAACGGAGATTCTTCGCCTTTTCCAAAGTTACTTCCACCACAAAACCAACCCCGCCCAAAATTTTTGGGTGAAAGACTTCATTCGGCGTCCGAAATTTATCGACGTTGTAAGCCGGAATTGCCCAATAGGTAATCGGGCCAGAGGTGACTTTGTCCGACCCGTTGTAGGGATCTAATTGATTGGCAAATTCCGACAATTCACCGGCACAACATTGGGGCGCCACGACTCGCGATTTTGGCCCAAGCAACTTACGGATCGACGGAACATCGCAGTGATCAAAATGGGGGTGAGAAATGAAGATAAAATCGACTGACGCCAAATCGCCGTAATAGTCATACGGATCAAAAACGAAACTAACAGCTGGTTCGGTTGAAGAAACTAGAAAACCATCGTGTCCCAAAGCCGTGATGGTTGCTCCTTTGTAGATTGTTTGGCGCATTACTTCCCTGTCAGAATGGCTAGCTCAACTAAACGATTGGAATAGCCAAATTCATTATCGTACCAGGCGATGACCTTGACCATATCGCCGTCGATCACTTTGGTTAGGGCGGCGTCAACAATTGCTGAAGCCGGATTGCCGACGATGTCGTGAGAAACTAGCGGCACGGTGGTGTATTCTAAAATACCTTTGAAGCGCGGTTCGGTGGACGCCGTTTTTAGCGCAACGTTGACTTCTTCAACGGTCGTTTTCTTTTTGACGATAAAAGTAATGTCGGAGAGCGAACCGACGGGCGTGGGAACACGGATGGCCAAGCCGTCAAATAATCCTTTGAGTTCGGGAATGACCTCGGTTGTAGAGATGGCGGCGCCGGTGGTGGTCGGGACGATATTCTCGGCCGCGGCCCGGGCTCGGCGTAAGTCCGAGTGTGGCCCGTCCTGGAGATTTTGGTCGGCGGTATAGGAATGGATAGTTGTCATCATCGCTTTCAAAACACCAAACTCGCGGTTGATAACGGCAACCACCGGGGCGACGGAGTTGGTCGTGCAGGAGGCGTTGGAGATGATCGGATCGTCGGAACTCAAGTCGTCTTCGTTGACGGAAATAATATGGGTTGACATTGAGCCTTTGGGCGGGGCGGAGATGACCACCCGCTTGGCGCCAGCTTGGATGTGGGCCATCGCCTGGACTCTTTCGGTGAAAAAGCCGGTGCATTCCAAGACGATGTCAACCCCTAGTTCGTCCCACGGCAGTATGGTCGGATCTTTTTCGGCATAGGTTGGAATTTTGGCGCCGTCAATAATCAAATGTTCGCCGTTCAGATCGGTGGAGATTTCGCCCGGCCAGATGCCGTAGTTAGAATCGTATTTAAATAGATGAGCTAGCGTAGCGTCATTGGTTAGATCGTTGATCGCCACTAATTTGGCGTCATTCCTCTTAAGTAAAATCTTCGCTGAAGTCCGCCCAATTCGGCCAAAACCGTTGATGGCGATATTGATCATTGTCCTCAACATATCTTTAAAGTCGACCCCTAGCAACTGGCAGTTTGATACAACTTACTCGCTAGCACATCACCACTTTTCTTGATCGAAAAAAGCTAGGTGGAATTAGGCCAAGGCCATTGACTTTTCGCCAGTTATATTATGGGAGCTTTATTTCCAGTCCCAAATGCGAACATTGTAGAAAGGAAGAGACAATGGTTGGGTGGTGGATTCTTGGCTGGAGACTGTTTGCGGTACTGGTTGTACTAGGTGCGTTCAGCGGAGTTGGAAGCGGACTACAATATAGCCTACCTCAATCACTAGACTTTCCACGTTCTAGCCCCGGGGTGGACAACCTCCGAACAATTCGGGTAGCGGTTGCGCTTCGGGGCTTTTTTATGCATTCTTACATCGCCTAACCATATCGCACCCCTGGGGTGCGATATGGTTAGGGCTTGTAAATTACAAATATCTTAAACTTTACCGTCACTACCAAAAAGTCGGATATGTCGAATTACTTCATCGCGGATTTCGTCGCGAGACGGGGCAAGTTCTTCTCTGGGGTCGTAGATGTCCGGATCTTTGAGGGTTCGTCGCAGTTCGCGAGTGAAGGCTAAGCGCAAATCGGTGTCAATATTTATTTTACAAACCCCCAGCGCTATCGCCGCGCCAATAACCTTTTCGTCGGTGGACGAAGCTCCGTGTAACACCAGCGGTACCTCAACAACTTTGTTGATTTCTTTAAGTAAATCTAAATCAAGCTCTTCGTTCGGTAATGGCTTGCCGTGAGTGGAGCCGATTGAGACGGCGAAAGCGTCAACGCTGGTCGCCTTTACAAATTGAGCCGCACGATGCGGGTCGGTAAAATGACCACGATTGTCAGCGACATAGTCTTCGCGGCCGCCGATCTGATCTTCTTCGGCTTCAACACTAACTTTCCGACGATGAGCCCGAGCGGTGAAATCTTTAACAAACGGGATGCGCTCTTTTGGTTCCATTTTTGAAACATCGAGCATGACCGAGCTAAAGCCGATATCAACTGCCTTCTGGACTAACTCAAAGTTGCGACCGTGATCGAAATGAATCGCCACCGGAATGTCGGTTCGATCGGCCAAGGTCTTAGCGAGGGCAAAAGCCAAATCCAAGCCCATATAGTCAATCGTTTTTTCGCTTATTTGCAGAATAATTGGCGATCTCTCCTGATCGCCAGCCTCAACAATCGCCATGGCTGACTCTAGTGTCGTCATATTAAAGCCACCGATGGCGTACTTACCAAGGTCAGCTTGATGGAGAATATTAGAAAGATTAACGAGCATCGCTTTTCCGTCTTAATACTCTTTTGATCGCGTGGACAATATCGCTGATGCCTAAATGATAGTACTCCATCAGCTCGCTAGGCTGGCCAGATTCGCCGAATGTATCCAAAACCCCAATTCGCTCCACTGGCACCGGATAATGATTGGCCAAAACTTCGGTCACTGCCGAGCCAAGACCGCCGATAATTTGATGCTCTTCGGCGGTGACAATAGCGCCAGTTTCCTTGGCGGCGTCAATAATTGAGGTGGCGTCAATTGGCTTGACCGTGTGCATGTTCAACACCCGCACCGATATGCGGCTCTCTAACTCTTTGGCGGCCATAATCGCCCGATAAACCATCTGGCCGTTAGCGATAATAGTAACGTCATCGCCAGCCAAAATTGGCAAAGCTTTACCTAGTTCAAATGGAGTGTCGTCATTAGTAATAACCGGCGTTTTTTCCCGACCAAAGCGGATATAGCTCGGTCCAACGTGTCTGGCAATAGCAATGGTCGCTTTTTTAGCCTCAACTGAATCGGTCGGCACGACAACAATTAGATTAGGTAAAACGCGAGTAATGGCGATATCCTCGAGGGCTTGATGAGTCGCCCCATCTGGCCCGACGGAAATACCGGCATGGGCACCAACTATTTTCACATTTACCCGTGAATAGCATATACTAACTCTAATTTGATCCCAGTTGCGACCAGGCGAGAAGACAGCGTAAGAAGAGACAAACGGAATCTTTCCAGCCAAAGCCAGGCCAGCGGCCACACCGGCCATGTTTTGCTCGGCCACCCCCATCTCAAAATATCGCTCGGGAAAGGCCTCGGCGAACGCTTGGACGCGAGTGCTTTCGACTAAATCGCCACAAAGGGCGACAACATCGGGGTTAGTTTGGCCTAATTCAACCAGCCCCTGGCCAAAGCCATCACGGGGCGGAATCTCTTCATAGTTGTCGTGGTGGAGTGGGACTAGATACTTCATCTCAAAGCTTAAAGCACAAAATGACACTGCTATTTGGATAATTTTGGATTTTGGATTGTGATTTTGTCGCTTCGCTCCTAGCTCTCGCCGATAAGCGGCTCGACATCGACTGCGTACTCGCTTTCATTCGTGTTCGCTTTGAATTTTGCCCCTCAACGTCCTCAACTCTTTTAGCGCCAGTTTGGCTTCGTCGCCTTTGGGTGGTTTACCGTGCCAGTGCCAATCGTTTTCCATAAAATCAACGCCTTTCCCAGGAATAGTATGGGCGATTATGACGGTCGGTTTCTCAAACACGGCTTTGGCGTGACGAAAGGCGGCGACAATATCGTCGAAATTATGGCCGTCGATCTCTAAAACATGCCAATTAAACGACCGATACTTGTCGGCTAGTGGTTCGAGCGGCATGACATCTTCGGTAAAACCATCAATTTGGATATTGTTTCGGTCAATCACAGCCGTTAAGTTGTGGAGTTGATTTTTACCGGCAAACAAAATCGCCTCCCACGTCTGACCTTCGTCGTGTTCGCCATCAGACAAAATAGCATATGTTCTCCACCTGTTATTATTTAATCTAGCCGCTAGAGCCATACCGATGGCTTGACTCAACCCTTGGCCCAACGGACCGGAGGAATTTTCAATTCCAGGCAGTGCTAGATTGTGGGGGTGACCGTGGAGACGAGTGCCAAATCGTCGGAGAGTCATTAATTCTTCAACTGGAAAATAACCCCGATGAGCTAGCGCCGCGTAAAGAATCGGGCAGATATGACCAGCCGATAGAACCAGCCGGTCTCGATCCGGCCAAGTCGGTTGGTCGGGGCGAATATTGAGGATCTCAAAATAAAGAGCGGTAAAAATATCGGCCATTCCCAGCGGCCCAGCCGAATGACCCGAACCGGCCTCAACCAACATCCGAATAACCGCTTGGCGGATTTCGTTGGCTTTAAGTTCAAGTTCCTTGGTCGACATTAATTAATTTTTCCAAGTAGTTGTTGGTAGTTTTCTTGCCAATCGCCTCGTCCGTAAATAGCGGCGGTCGCCACCACAACATCCGCTCCGGCTTCTTTGAGAACGGCAATATTATCTTGGTTCACCCCGCCGTCAACGGTAATGGTTAGACGATAAGGCTGTTTGTTAAGATAGGCGACGGCCAAGGCAGTATGAGGAAGTTGGTCTTGGCCAGTTTTACCCGGATTAACACCCATCACCTGAACGTATGAACTAACGGCGAAAAATCGGCGAAGACTGGTCAAATCGGTTTCGGGGTTGACGTTAA
>CAYIGA010000002.1:0-42301 GCA_964362925.1 uncultured Candidatus Saccharibacteria bacterium
TCTAGCGAACAATTTACTGAATTGCGAGCTTTACGAGGCGTATCCCGCCGACTATATCGAGCGGTATAACCGCGAGCTTTACGAGGCGTATCCCGCCGACTATGGACGGCGGTAAAGCCGTCGAAGTCGGCATCCTGCCGACCATCGAACCATTCATCCCCGGAGCAAGCTGACGGGGTATTCTGGTTAAATAATGAGGTTTAAGTTTGGCAAATCAATCACCCCGGGCTAAAGCCACGGGGTCTGATTAAAAGAAAATGGCTCCGCCCGATGTGAGCGAAACCATTGGCATCGTGTCGTAGCTGAAGCTGTCGTGCGGGCCGGTAGCTAGGCGGCTACCTCCTTTCGATAGAGAGCGCTTTCTCTCCACTCTTTGGCAGTAGCGAAGAACTCGTACGCCAGTTCGTGGTTTTGGCGGTTGTAGATTGCGCCATATCTGTCATGGCAGCCAATCCAGACAATGCGCTTGACGTACTGCGGTACGGGAACGCGTCCCTTCCCATCCGCTTGAAGACCAACCGCCTTGAAGTGCTTCGACATTAAATTGAGGCCATGCTCGCCTGGAGGGTCTAAAAACCCAAGCTTGAGCAGGGAATTTTGGGATCGGAACTGTTGCAGAAAGGATAGATATTGGTAAAATCCCCTCAAGCACCTGAACAACTAGACTCGCAAACTGGAGGCGACAATGTTAGTTTTTAACGACGTAGAGTACGGCTCGGTTTTTTGTGCCCCGGGCGCCCGAGAGTTCTTCGGTGGAGGTTATCGGTTCCATCGCTACTGGATACGAGCCGGTATGACCTGGGAGAAGACGACTTTCGTCGCCAAAACGATGACCATCGCTACCCGGCCGGGCAACATGCCAACGGAAAATGACGGAATGACGCCTAGGGAGCTATTCCCCCGCTGTGTCATCGTCAAACCCTTGTCAGGCCACGTTCTCAACGCTGTTGGCCTGACTAACCCTGGCGCCGAGGCGCTACTGACTGATGGCCGCTGGCAAGCCGATCCGGCGCCACTCTTGATTTCTTTCTCGGCCGTTGGCGACTCCCTGGAGGAGCGAATCAAGGAATACGAGCAGTTTGTTGATCTTGCCAAGCGACATCTGGGCGGTTTTATCTCGCCGGTGGCGATCCAATTGAATTTCGGTTGCCCGAATCTTGACCAGCTTGACCTATTGGCCGACAAGCAGAAGGAGATTCCCATTGCCCTTGAGCGAGTCGCCCGATTAACTCGGCCAGTTATTGCCAACTTTGGTGTCGCCGCCGATTTCCAATTGATAAAAATCGCCGCCGATCACCCTGATTGCCACGCCCTCTGGATTGCTAACACCGTCCCTTGGGGCGATCGCCGGATCGACTGGAAAAAGCTCTTCGGCTCCGACCAGTCGCCGCTGGTTAAGCGCGGTTTCACTCCCGGCGGCTTGTCTGGTCCGGCCTGTTTCCAGTTGGCAGAGCAGGCCGTTTGGCGGCTTAGAAACGGGGGCGTTACTAAGCCGATTGTCGCTGGCAACGGCATTCAATCGGTTTTGGCAGTCCGGCGATTACATCGAGCCGATGTCGACGCCATCGCCATCGGTAGTATCGGGATCGTTCGGCCGTGGCGAATGAGAAGTGTCATCCAAGAAGCTAACCGACTTTTTGGCTCGTATCCAACAAGGAGACAACGATGATTATCGGCCAGTTCGAAGGACCATTTGACGCCCATGTCCACATGAGGCAAGAAGGCATACTCAAGTTGGTGGCCCCACATACGGCCATGCGGTTCGGCGCGGCGATCATTATGCCAAATACCAAACCGCCAATCGTTGATGCCAAACAAATGACCAACTATTACGACGCTGTCGCGGGGGAAGCAGAGTTTGGTTACTGGAGCGATAGGACTTCGAGGAAAGAGGACTACGACGGATTCTGTCCGTTGATGACTCTCTATCTTACCGAACAGACAACCGCGAAAACTGTCAAACAAGCGCAAGCGACGGGAAAGTTAGCTGGAGTGAAGCTCTACCCACGCGGCGCCACCCATAACTCGGACGAGGGGGTGGACCTTGATCGACTGGGAGCTCTGGACGAGACTTTCCGCTACCTCTCGGACGCGAATATCCGGCTTTTGATTCACGGTGAAGTGCCGGAAGGACCGCGAATTGATCGGGAAAAAGAGTTCTTACCGATCGTGGAGAAGCTCTGCGAAGTGTACCCTAACTTGCCGGTCGTCCTGGAGCATATCTCCACTGCCGAATCGGCCAGGTTCGTCCACGAGCATACGCAGGTGGCGGCAACAGTTACGCCCCATCACCTTCTCGTTGATTACGACTCCGTAGTCGATACCAACGGAATAATTCGCGATTGCCACCTCTTCTGCAATCCGATCCCCAAGTTCGAACGCGATCGCCAGGCCTTGCTTAACCTGGCCTTCAACTGTGAGCGGTCCTTCTACGGTAGCGATTCGGCGCCGCACATCATCGAAAGCAAAGAGAATATCCAACCCGGGCATGAACCGGTGGCCGGCATCTTCAACACCCTTACTGGCTTGGAAACAGTCTACAAGCTATTTCTGGAACACGGCCGGGCAGACAAGTTTGGGGATTTCACGGCCAGCCGCGGCCGGAAGATCTACGATCTGCCAACGTCACCCCAGTCGACGCCAAAGCTGGTGGTTGCCGAGACTCCCTCAGGGGTGCCGTTAGTAATCGACGATGGCCACGGGATAGTCATTGCCAACTTCCGGGGCGGCGAATGGATTGATTTTCGCTGCCTGCTAGAACCTTTCGTCTAGTCGTCGTAATCGCGGCCGCCCCCGATGGGGCGGCCGATTCTTTACTGCCAGCCAAGTCCGCCTCTACTTGACTGGTTTCTTGGCGAAAGAGGCAGACATTACTGAAAAAATATTCTGCCTGTTAGTAGAAATACTCAACCTCAAACACTCAAATATTAATCCTAGCTTCCCACTCCGGCTCCGGCGGTCGCCAATTGATCGAAAATCGGCTTGGTAACGAGATCTTTGAAAACAATTTGCTTCGGTGTGATCGCCACCAAAAACTGGCGGGGAATGATCCGTTCCCGCCAAAATTGACCGAGATAGAAGCGAATAATCAGCCCGGTCTCGGTGTCAAAGACCAGATCAGTAATTTTGCCGATCTTCAGTCCCGATTCGGTCTTAGCGACAACACCGATGACGTCGCCGTACTGGCGACGGAGTTGGTCAAATAGTTTAAGGTCTCTTTGGATTGATTTTTGGTTGTCGATAACTATTTCGCCGGGCAGAACCGCCAAGGTCAGATCAAAATCAAGTCGGCCAAATCGGGTCAAGATAGCCCGTTCTTTGGTTTGAAAGCCGACGATTCGGACTTTGTCGCCGTCAAAAATGACCCGATCAACTTCAGATAGTTTTTTGCCGTCGGCAGATCGGATCGCCGCACCATCTAATTGTGAGACCTCCAAAACCATAAATACATGGTAGCAAAACCACCGTCAATGCTCTACACTTTTCTTAAGGAGGGATACTGAAGAAAAAAGCAAAATCCTTTGTTCGCTATAAAGTCAAAGACGACAAAGGTAAAATTCGAGCCGGCCGAGCAACCGGCACGTTGACCGCGGTTCGACAGTTACTCCAAAATCGGGGTTTGACTATTATCTCGATTGTCGAAGAGCGATCAGTTTTAGGCAAGTTAGCGGCTGGAAAAGTCTCCGCCAAAGACCGGTCGATTATGTATCGTGAGCTGTCAACGATGTTGAAAGCCGGTATCGGCATTACCCAAGCGATCAATATTGCCGCCGAGACGCCAAACAAAAAACTGCGCAAAGCCTTAAGTATCATTCACCGAAGTTTGGAGAACGGCTTTGCCCTGTCAGTGGCGATGTCCGGCCAGCCCAAAACATTTCCCGAGGTTGAGGTCGGTGTCATCCGCGCCGGTGAGGCAACGGGAAATTTAGTTAAGGTCTTAGACGACCTGTCTTCCAGTACCGCCCGCTCGGCCGAGTTTGCCGGCAAGGTTCGCGGGGCGATGATTTACCCAGTTTTTATCTTTGTAGTGATGATTATCGTTGGGGCAATTATTTTAACTAAAGTTATTCCGCCGATTAAAGAAATTTTCACTTCCCAAGCCACCGAGTTACCGGTTTCAACGCAAATACTGCTGGCGATCACTGACTTTCTGATTAATCATTGGAGTTGGCTGATCGGCGGCGTGGTTATTCTGGCCGTGCTGTTACGGCTCTTAATGATGACCCGGCTCGGCAAAGAGATTGGAAGTTATATTGGTTTACATTTCCCAATTTTTGGCCCACTGGCCCAACAAGCTTACTTAGCCCGTTTTAATCGAACGCTGTCGCTTTTGCTCTCGGCCGGCGTGCCGATTCTGGAAGCGGTGGAAATTATCGCCAACTCGACCGCCAACACTATTTTCCGACGGACGCTAAAACTACTGATGCGCTCGCTCGAGCAAGGAGCGGCCGTTACCTCGACAATGCAAACCAATAAATATTTCCCCAAGCTAATGACCCAGCTCTTATTCGTCGGTCAACAATCGGGCGATTTGAGCGGCTCGGCCTCAACCTTGGCTGATTATTTTGAGCAGGAGGTCGACGCCAAACTCCGGACCTTCTCGGCCTTAATCGAGCCGTTTATCATCGTCATTCTTGGTGGGGCAGTCGCCTTCATCGTCATCTCCGTATTGCAACCGATTTACAGCTTGACGGGGTCATTCTAGGGGAGGAATTTAGAATGTCACTAACGCTCGCTTCTCGGCTACGCCTCGAAGTGAAGAATCTAGAATTAAGATATGAAGCTCGCCCGGGCTTCTTCGCCCGTCGCAGCTTCTTCAACGACTGCCGCGATGATGACGATGAGGGCTCTGACTACGAAGGAGCGAGCCAGCCGGTGGGCGGGCGACATCGACGCTTTGCCAGATGTGGTATTCCGGCGAAGAATAAACCAGGAAATTTTGTTATGCTCGTATGGACTACGAGGGGAAATGAAAATTCTAAATTCTAAATTCAAAATTCTAAATTCTCGATCGGGGTTCACACTAATCGAGTTATTGGTCGTTATCACCATCATCGGGATTTTGGTGACGTTAGTAACGGTGGCCGTTGTCCCGATCCAGCGTAAAAGCCGCGACGCGAAGCGCAAGGCCGAAATCAACAGTTTATTGTCAGGAATTAATTTGTTTAAGGCCGATTTTAAGATTTATCCCAATTCGACATTTTATTTAGGAAGCTACGGCGGTTCGGCCTTCGATACCGACAATCCGCGGAACCCCAACTCCAACTACGCCGTCGCGACCGATATTGCTAACAACTGCAACAACGCTACTGTTGGCGCGACCAGTACATTTTTGAACCTGAACGGCCAAACGATCGACGCTCCCGGTAAACCAACAATCATCGAGATGGATACAAAGCCCTTACTGATGAGTCCCGGTTTCGTTTCGGTCAACAATTTCCTCATCTGCTTGCGTTATATGGATCGCTTGCTGGCCGATCCCAAACCACTGACATCGGCTGACGCTGATAAGTATCAGTACAGGGTTTCGTACGACTACGGCGATGTGATCGTGACCTCACGGCTCGAGAACGATACCACCGATACCGACGCCAGCTATATGTTCAACGACACTCTGGCCGCCGCCGGCGGAGCACCGAAGCGCTACTATCGCGGCAGCGGCGTGGTCGTACGGCATCTGGACGACAGTAGTGATGTAGCCGGTTTCTTCTCTAACCTAAGTGGTACAAATGTTGATGGCAAATATCTCTACCAGTGCAAGACTGATAGTCTCAACGTCGCCATCGCCCGGGACAATCGCGTCATCAATGAACCGATTGTCAGCGATCAAGGGGTTTACGCCGCCAACCCAACTTGTCAAAATCAACCGGGAGGACTTGATGTTATTCCAGCGTACTAACAATCGGAGCTACTCGTTAGTCGAACTACTAGTAGTGATCGGCGTTGTCACGACCATTGGCATTACTAGCATCCCCAATCTTTTCAACCGCAACGATCGGCTCTTGTTGGACTCTAGCGCCAATCAACTTCGTCAGGTCATGATCGAAGCGACCACCCGCGCCCAAGCGCCTGATAAAAACGACTCGTCTGGTTCCCCGCAGGTTTTCCAAGTCTCATTTGGCAAATTTACTAAGGACGCCACCACGACTGGTGTCGCTGTGGGCGATGCGACGACCAACACCATTGCTCTTGAGCGCGGACTCGTCCAATGCGATACTGGCGATCTTCAAGGTGGCTTTACAACCTTGCGGAGTTTCACCCTGCCCCGCGGCATTTATCTGTCGTCTTTCTACCCATCTAACCAAACCGCCAGCGACGATCGGGCGGTCATTCGCTTTGCCGTTGGCGACAACGGTTTTAGTTGCGGCAGTTACAACAAACCAGTCTACAAATCAGGTCAGCTATTTCTAGGCGATTGGTTGGGTGTAGATAAGGCCAATAGCCTGACCGTGGCTCGTTATTTAGTCGTCGAGCTTGCCAGTCAAAAAGTCGGCGACAAACGCTTTGTGACGCTTGATCGCGTCACTCATCAAGTCGCCGTGACCCGGTCTAATCCCCAAAGCTATTTCACGCCCGTGGTCGATAAGCTTGCTCCGAAGTGGAACGATGTCGATCTCAACAACTTCACGATGTCAGTGGCCTGCGGCTCGCCAGAGTCAAGTATCATCATCAATTTTCCCCGAGCCAAGGATCGGGTTAATGACCTGGATAAAGTCGACGCAAACCTCTTTGTCGCTTACAATATTAACTGGAAAGTCGGCGGGGTAGACCAGCCGTTGGCGATTAATTATTTCTATGATTTAGCGCTCTCGACGATTCGATTTCAATTTATAACCGATTTGTTTACCGTCGCCAACCAGCCAAAAAAGTTGGTCGTTACCGTCGCCGCGGTTGACGGATTGGGGAAAATACAGCCCGCCTACGACGCCGCTGCCCTAGACCCGGCCAATCTTCTCAATCAACGTCAAAAGGCCTTCGTGGCAACTTGCGGCTCGGTTATCTCCGATCCAGACCCCGATCCAGACCCGCCGGACAAGCCAATCGATCCGCCCGGCGATACGGAGGCCTGTAATCCAATATCGAACATTAAACCTAATTTAACTAGAAGAATTACCCAGGTCTTAATCGGTCGCTCGGTGGCGGCTCGGCCTTCTTGCCTACCTTAAGAAGAGTCATCATGACTAAATATTACCATTGGATAAAGAAAAGTTGTCTCTTAAACTGGCAATGTCTTTTTCGGGTTAAGTCTCGACCGGGATTTTCTCTCATTGAAGTCCTTTTCGCGATTACATTTTTGATTTTGGTCGGGACGGCGATGACTTCGCTTAATTATGCCGCTGCTCGCCTAACCGAGACAACCGAATTGAAACAGATGGCGCTGGGTTTAAACGAGCAGTCGCTCTCTTTTGTCGCCCTAAAGAAACGGGCCTTGGGTGGCGCTTTTGCGACTACCTACCAAGGATGTATCACCCCAGTCGGCGCAGTCACCGCAGTCATCTGCTATGTCATCTGCCCGACCGACATCAATCAGGATTGTCTTTTGAAATTAACTAGGGAGGCGGTAAAAGTCGGGACGAGCAAATTGCAATTTGTGCCGTCGGCCATCATTCGGCCAACAGGAAGCAGTTACCTCGTTAACGCCACCACATCTTGGGGCAGCGGCATCCAAAGACAGTTAACAACAGCGAGAATAATCGAATGACGGTGAAGTCAAATCACCACCTCCACCTGGCAGGTGGAGGTGGTTCAGCGCCAAGGGGCTTTACCTTGATTGAGCTCGTCATCAGCGTCGCCCTGTTTATTATCGCCATCAGTATCGCTCTATTTACTGTCGTCGGCACCAACGGGCTAATTCAAAAAGCCGATGCCCGAAGCGCTATTAGTGAAAGCACTCGCGGTGTTGGCGAGGCCGTTCGACGGGCAGTCGATAACGCTTCGGTTGGCGCTGTCAATATTCTCTCCGACCAGGGCAGTACCGTCGCCGTTCAGATCAAAGCATTTTCCGATTTGCAATCGGGTAACACCTGTACCGTCATCGGCCGATCGACCGCCAGTACCGATCCGGGCGGGGAGGAGAAATATACTCTCGCCAAGGGCGGAACGGTGATCGCGCTCCTCGTTTATAACATCGATTCGGCTGGGCTCTGCCCCAGTCTAAGCACCGATCCGATTTACCAAAATCGCTTAACGAACGCTCAAGCCGTTGTTAAAGATATCCAGTTCTCTCTCCAAAATATCGTTTGTACCCCGATTACGGCCAGTTGTGTCGTCAAGCAGTTACTCCGTTATTCCCTGACGCTAGAGCTGCTCCAAAAGGGCAGTGGCGGGATCAGCGAAGCTCGTTCTCCAACGCTAACTATTCAAGAAGGGCTGCCAATTGGCTTGGTTAACGAGGCGACGATCGTTTTGAAAATCGAGACGTCGACACTTTTCGGTGGAACAAAAGATCAGGCTTACAACGACATCGTCACTGCTAGCGGCGGCATCCCCAACTATACCTGGTCAATTAGGGGCGGATCCTTGCCAGGTGGTTTGTCGCTCAACGGTTCAACCGGCGCCATCACCGGCACGCCGACTGGATCTGGCCTAAGTAATTTCACTATTAAAGTGACCGATAGCGTCGGTGTCAGCGCCGAAAAGCCGCTGTCAATTATAATTGTCGCTGGCCAGAAGCTGTCAATTACAACCAGTTCTTTACCCTCCGCCTCGGTCGGCTTCTCTTACTCAACTACTCTAGCGGCTAACGGTGGCACAACACCTTATACTTGGTCGTTGGCCGTTGGTTCTTTGCCGTCTGGTCTGTCACTTAACCCCACCACTGGTCTAATCAGCGGTACCCCACTCTCAGCAGGAACTCACGACTTTACTGTCCGAGTGACTGACGCGGCGGCGCCTAACGACGCCGCTACTAAACCGCTTACGATCAGAGTTGATTTTGGGCCACTATGAAAAACGAACTGGCTCAAAAATCGGCTTCGGCGTTGCTACTGACAGTGATGATAATCGCCATTCTGACGACAACGACCTTGGCTTCGATCGCCGTCCGCTTCGACCAATTAGCATCAACTGACAAAATTGCCAACTCGGCCGTGGCTAAATCGGCCGCTGATTCGGCTCTCGTCAAAGTCAAAGAAAAACTGGCCGCCCAAACACCGATAACGCCGAAGGTCTTTAACCTTGACGACAACACCGAATCCGATCTCTCGCCAACCACTCCGTTTCGGCCTAACCCGCGCAAAATTGTCTCCACCTACGCCAAGGTTCCTTCTTCGCTACCGCGCTGCAGTGGCGTCATCGTCTTGGTGCCGTGGACCAACGACGGTAAATATCTATTGAGCCAGAGTAACGAATCCAACCCGGCCTTGATCTTTCACTTGGCTAATATCGTCAACGACACGCCGCTTGGGATTATCCCCGGTAACGGCGATCTAGGCGGTAACGGCGACGATAATCCCGAAAAACAAAAAACCATCTCCCAGCTGACCAATATGGGCCATTTCTATAACCCCTTCGCGCCGGTTGGCGCCAAGCAGAAAGACTTGAACTACTGGATCGTTAAACTCGGCGGGCCCCAGGATCAGTTTTTAACCCGAAAGGCCGCCGATGGCGCTAGTTCTTTTTACAAAAATGTCGACTTTGTCTACTTGCCGTACTTGCCCCGCTGGCAGGATTCGGGGCTGTTCACCACCGCCTCGGGCTCGAAAGTTGATCGAATCTCGGCGACTGATTTACGGCTGAAATTTGAGTCGATTATTAAAGACAATAATTTTAAAGTTTGGATCGACGCCTCGATAACTGATTCTGATCTTTATCGATACGGCTTTGGCGATCTCTTTGTCGACTCGACTGATTATCGCCTGAAGTGGCTTCAGCCCTCGCTCTGGAACGACACGCCAGAGGCCGATAATTTCTCGACACCGTACATCACCGAAAATGCCGAACCCTCCCAGACCTTGAAGTGGAGTAAGCAAGACCAGCCCCTAATGACTGATAAGGAAGGCGGTTGGAAGGTGGCGATAGTCAAGGGCGCCCAATCGTTTTCATTTGTCAAGCTGGCCGATAACAACCAAACGTTTACTGCCGGCGCCACCATCACTGGTTTAGTCTACGGCTCGTTGGAGGGATTACGCTTAAATCAGTCGATCACCTTGTTACTGCTCAATAAGGATCAGCAACCGCTGAATCTCCAATCGCGCCAACGAGACCCAGGGCGATTATACCGAGTTGAACTGACTAAAATTGGCTCGGAAACCATCTCGAACAACGTCAAGTCGATCAGCCTTGATTTCCAGTTGAGTAGCGTTGCCTACGATACGCCGCCAAAAGCCGACGGTATGGCCGTTACCGGGTCGGATCTTGACGTCATTGCCGTCTTGGCCCCGCCCCAGTTCTCGACGACCAAGTCGATCGATTCAGTCAAAATTGAATCGCCTGGTGGCAACGGGACGGAAATTACTTTCTCCCCTGGCTCTAAATGCCTAACCCCCTGTCCAGCCGTCGGCGATTTGGTTAACCTTACTAAAGCCACTAAAACGCCCGTTTGGGGCAAAGTGACCGATGTTGATTACTCTGATGGGACCGAGCTGGTCAGTTTTAGCGTTGACAAACTCCGCCTAAGCCCGCTACCAACCCGAGAGATGGCTTATACCTCTTTTGATGATGATGGCAAGACGAAAATCGCTTACTACGGCGGTAGCATCACCACCAACGACTACGACGGCGGTTACGCCACCGAATCGGATCAGCTCTGGATTTACGACCCGGAGGAGGCCGATCCTTCAAAGTCTTGGGAATTCAAGGCCTCGGACGATCCTGCTGGTCCCGGTCGTCGAGCCGGCGCCTCAATGGTTTACGATTCGGAAAATAATCGTTTAGTCATGATCGGCGGCTACTATCACCAGTCGATCGACGCTTCCGGTCAGGGGGACTGTGAGGAATTTCAAGCCCTTTGTCTCAATACCAATTGGCCCGGTCTACGAATTGCCAAGCGAGTGACAAACGACGTTTACGTCTTTGACTTAAAGAACGCCAAATGGAAGAAAATTGATTACACCTTTGATGCTGACAAAAAAATTCAACAGGACGGATCCTATCTGGTCCGACTAACTTCAAGTCTGGCCGACCGCTCGGGTCTGGAACGGTGGGAGATGATTGCTAAAAATCCGATCAATGTCCCTCAAACCTTATATGTTGACGGTAATCCTTCGACAATTACTCTTTCTCCTAGCGCCGCCGGCTTGGCAAAAGGCGATGAAATTTATCTTTACGGTAGCAAATTGGACAACAGCAAATTTTACGCTTGGGGCAAGATTGACGAGCTTAATTACCCAGCCGATAGCGTTACCGTTTCGACCTACGGCTATAAAGGTGATCAAGTCCAAGTGTCAGTCAAGATGAATTCTCTGGCCATTCAAGTTGTCAAGCGACAAATTACCACTACTACCTGTACTGGTGTGGTCTCCGCTGTGGTCTCCGGCTCGCTTTACTCCTGCCTACTAGCCGACACGACCGGATACGCCGTTGGCGATTCGGTCGTTTTGGAGCAATACGATCTTAATAATAACTTAAGCAACACCCTGTCCGGTTTTATTAGCTTCATTAACCCCGCCAATAGTCAGGCTTACTTCATCGCTGACGAGCGAGTTACGCCCGCTGGTTTTAAAGATTATTCCGTTCAAAGTGCGGGAATAGTCGATAACGACTCGGTCATCGCTTTCCCTTCGGCTCGCTACGGCGCTACCTTTGCCCTTCAGCCAACAACGCCAACGGAAGCCGTTTATTGGCAGGGGACGGCCAGAAACATTAACTCCAATCACCGCTTTACTGATTTGTGGAAGGTTGAGTTTGTCAAAGGACAAGACGAGAAAAGCGCCGTTTGGTCGTTCCAACCAACCGACAATAGTATCGATCCCGACTTAAATGATAAATACAATTTTCAGGTTATTCAGCCCAGCTACTCTTATCAGATTCGCACGACCAAATCAGCTGGCAATAAGAAGGTTGTAAAAGATAAGTCCGACCTTGATCATCGAACTCAAAAGAACACGACAATTTGGGACGACGAGAAGCGTTGGCTATTGGAGATCGACCCGAATGACGCTGGCAAAGTTGTCGTTGGCGCCTGGGCAACCTTGGAGCGGCGCTTGGACGCTGACGGTACTCGAGAAACTTTCCACGGCATCGTCGAGGATATCTACTCCGCTAATAACCGCTGCGGTGTCTTCGTCTATGCTGAAAATATACTCTGTCTTCGCCATAATCCAACCTATCCCGGAGATTCCGGCCTAGCCGATGATTCCAAGAACGTTAAAGTGACGATGACGCCGTCGTTTCGGACTGATATTGCTAGCGGCGGCGTCTTTAAGGGCGCGACTGATTCTGTCACGCTCAAGAACGTGCCGAGCGCCAAGCTTGGCAGCGTTCCCGGTGTTGGGGCGATGGTGATGATCTGGAAAGACGACGGCAACTGGCCAACAAACGCCTACACCTTTATTGTTAGCGGACGAGCCTACACTCCCAACAATAAGACTTTCAAGTTTTTATTTGACAAGCTGACCGCTTCACCTCATCCGATCGGTTACAGCACCAGCCAGATTGCTCGGGCTGGTAGTACTGATCGCTTAGTGACAATTACCGATCACCAGATGAATTATTACGATGATACTAACGGCCCGGAATGGATCAAAAACACCTCTTCTGGGGCTTGGAAAATCCGCTTGGCGACAAAAAATCCCGGTCTCCTCTATCGACCGGCGCCCCGTCGAGGTGGAATGATGGCCAGTATTTATATTGACGAGGCCGGATCTAAAACCAGTAAGCTATTTGTGGTCGGCGGGACGTTTGGTCAATACGGCTCGTTATGGAAAGAAGAAAATGCCGGTCTCGATAAAGGCGCGACGCTCAAATGGCTGCCCCAATACGTCTCGCCTGACTCAACTGAAGATATCCCTAATCTATTCGGCGGCTCTTTAGTTGTTTATAAATCAGGCCGTAATATTAAGGCGGTTTATTTCGGCGGTAAACAAAAAACCGATCTTTCGAGCGCTGATTACGGTCGCTCAATCGGCGCCAAGATGCTCGGCCGACCAGACAACGGGACAATGATTGACGGTAGTTATTATATTATTGACTCCGATGTCGCCGATCCAACTGCTCGGGCCCTAACCAACACCATTGAGCAGAACGACGCCAACTGGCCAACTGGTGTTGATAAATCACTAAAATTTAAGGGCGGTGATCGGAGCACTAAGTCGGTCTGCGCTTATCTTGGTCAGGTCAATTCCTCCTCCTGCTCGTCAAAATCTCTCCTGTCGCAGTTGGGCGACCTCGGTCGCCTTGATGATTCGGCTCCGAATGACCCGTACAACGGCTGGACCTGGGGCAAATCGGCTATTTTGTCGGAGCTGGGCGATGCCTTCAAAAAACAAAATGTCGGTGGCACAGTTAAAGCCAGCTTAATAATGTCCACCCCGACCCTATCCGGTAGCGGCGTTAACGGCCGCTGGGAGCAGGACGGCTACCGCCCGTACTGCAAGGATACTGGCGCTGGACCCTGTGGCAACTGGGTCTCTCAAGTCTACGGTCGGCTTGGAACTGACTTTGCTTCCAATAAAACCGCCGCCCTGGTCGCCTATAGCTCGATTAATAACGCCGAGCATAAAGGTGGGGCTATTTTGGCAACGACCGTTGGCGTCGGCCTGGCCATTGCCAACAATCGGGGCGGTACAACTGGAACCAATGGCGGATGGTACAGCTACTGCGCCGCTAGCGAGATTGAAAAAGACAACGGCGAGCCGGTTCTGAAAAATAAACTCTATCAATGCCAATCGACCGCCAGTCGCTATATGTCGACCGTGCCAGATGCCGAAGACTTGTTATTTATGCTTAACGCCACTCAAGCCCTCTCGGCCGTTAACACCTACAAAGTCGTTGGCTATTACGGCGGAGTCAAGCGGGGCTATCTGGTTACCTCAACCTCCGGCACCTTGCCGAAAATCTACGAAATCGTGCCCTAAAAAATCAACCCTTAAAGTTCAAATCTCAAAGTGACAATTCAAAATTAATAATAACCATCGCCAAGCGATACCGATATTTTGAGATTTGCATTTTGAGATTTGAGATCTTGGGCTCTACGCTCGGCTGTCGTACTGTCCTGTCTCGGTATTGACAATTATCTTGTCACCGGTTTTTATAAATAACGGCACTTGAACCGTGGCGCCGGTTTCTAAGCTGGCCGTCTTGAGGGCGGCGTTGACGGTATTGCCAGCAGTTGCCGGCTCGGCAAAAGTTATTTCAAACTCAACTTTTTTTGGTGATTTGACATCAATCACTTCGTCTCGCCAAAAAAGCAGGTCTACGGAGCCGCCTTCTTTTAGATACTTAAATCGTTCCAGAGAAAGTTTAACTGACGTCTGCTCGAAAGTGTCGGCAATCATCACTTGGGCGTTAGTGCCTTGGCGGTAAAGAAAAGTGGCGGCCTTGTATTGCAGGGACGCTTCTTCGATTCGGTCGTTGCCCTGAAAAGTTTGGCTAAAAATGGCTTGAGTTACGAGATTGCGCAACTTGGTATCGAGTTTGGCCTGACCGCGACCGGCCCGAACATGGTCGGCCGAAATAACCTCGTGCGGGGCGTCACGAAACATTATTTTCGAGCCGATTTTCACCTGAGCGAGGGAGTACATAATCCAAAATGCAAATCTCAAAATATCGGTATCGCTTGGCGGTGGTTATTATTAATTTTGAATTGTCACTTTGAGATTTGGATTTTTGTTGCTGGCAGATTGGTCTATTTCTTGGCGGTTGAGAGTAGGCCTAAATAGCGGGCTCGTTTAATGGCGATCGCCAAGACGCGCTGATACTTGGTTGAAGTATTGGTTTCGCGGGCCGATTTTATTTTGCCCCAACTGGTGATGTAACGATTAAGCATCGACGTATCACGATAGTCTATCTCCTTGACCCGGTTTTTCTTAAAGTAACAATCGACTCGACGCTTCATCTTAGGGAAGAATATAGAATTTAGAATTGTCGCTTCGCTCGCTTCTCCCCGCCAGCTGGCGGGTCGGAGTAGGAATTAAGAAGGGCTTGTCACAAAGTGACAAAATGGAGTTTGGGTTCTTTATTCTTAATAATACATTCATCATTCTGTCTTTAGAACGGTATATCATCTAAATTTATCTCTTCAGTCCCGTCGGTCTTGTCTGGTTTTTTAGTTTTAGAATCGTCGCTAGGGACGCTGTTAGGCGCCAAATCGCCTATTGGCGAATCACCTTTCGGTGAGAGGGGAATAAAATTTTCGGCGACAATTTCCGTTCGACTTCTTTTAATACCGTCGGCACCTTCCCATGAATTTGTCTGGAGGCGACCCTCGACGTAAACTTTTTTCCCTTTGGTTAACATTTGGGCGGCCAATTCACCGAGCTTGCCCCAGGCGGTAATCTCGTGATATTGAGTGTCTTCTTTGGTGTTGCCGTCTTTGTCCTTCCATCTTCGGTTGGTCGCCACGGCAAACGAGCAAACGGTCTGTCCGCTCGGTATCGCCCGAGTTTCTGGGTCTCGAGTCAGGTTACCAACAATGCTTGCCCGATTTAAGCTAAACATTGACCTCTCCTTTTTGACGCTCGGCCGGACGGCTCCTCGACAAGTTTAGAGTCACCCCAAGCCCAGTCGAGGGGCGGCGTTTTGGCTCCTCTAGTCCAGCTCGCCAGGTGGAGAGAAGGTGTCGCTCGATTGTTTCGGTGTGTTTTAATTCGCTCTCCAGTTTTTTGATCGATAAGGCGTCGGCATGAAAAAAGACTGACACCAGCGACAGCTCCCGATGTTGATTAATTGGAAATGCCAGTCGCTTGACGCCTAAATCCTCGGCCTTTTCTACTTTTGAACCAACGGCCAAGACCAAGGCGGACAGTTCAGCCAGGGCACTGTCGGCGTCTTTAGCTAGGGCCGAGAGCAAGTAGATTTGGGCTTTAGAGTCTCCGGCCGTAGTTTCGGCGACCACATCAGCGGCCGTAGATTGTTCTTCAACTTCTTTGATATTGTCCAGTGTTGACTCTTCAACCCCGGCCGTGGTTTCGACACTTCCTATCTCTTTAACTACCATTGTCAAAATTTTATCAGGAAAGGGTCGATTAATCAACCCCCCTCTTGTCTGGTGGTTGACCCCGAACGGAGTTCACCCCGATTCCAGATGAAGGGTCGAGAGACGGTTGACTATGAAAACGGCGATGGACGTCTCGGAGCGACCGATCGGTAACGTGAGTGTAAATTTGGGTGGTCGTGATTGAGGAGTGGCCGAGCATTGCTTGGACAGAGCGCAAATCAGCCCCGTTTCGCAATAAATCAGTGGCGAAGCTGTGGCGGATTTGATGGGGGGTGACATTTTGAGTGACGCCAGCTCTTATTGCCGCCTGGCCAATTAGCCGCTGAACTGTCCGATCACTAAGATGGTTCTTTTTTGAGTCAAGGAGGCTGTTTTGATGATGCCGGATGAAAAGATATGGGCTTGTATCGGCTCGAGTGTCAATATAGCCGCCAAGCTCATCGAGGGCTTCTTCGGACAGAAATCCCGGCCGGACTTTTCCGCCTTTGCCCCGGACACTGAATTCCCCCGTTGCTAGGTTGACTTGATTGCGCTTTAAGTTCGTTAGCTCGCTGACGCGGAGGCCGCTCGAAAAGAGGACGGCGATTATCGCCCGGTTCCGTCGGCCGATTCTCGAGTCGTCGCCGGCAACTTCGATTAATAGCAAAACCTCCGCCCGGTCCAAAAAATTGATCTGCCGAGAAGGGACTTTACCTAAAGTGATTTTTTCTGGCGGTAAGACTCTTAGATCGCGGCCAATCAAGTACTTAAGTAAGGCTCTGACGGCAATCAAATAGTAGTTGACGGTGGCTCGATTCCGTTTTACTCCCGCCGAATCCAGAAGGGCTAATTGGTAGTCGACCGCATCTTCGCCGCTAAGTTGATCTATTTTTGTTACTTTATTGGCTTCGGCCCAACTCTGAAAACTGGCGAGATAGTGTCGATAATTTTTAACGGTTGAGGCCGAGGCGCCGCGGGAGGTCTCCAGATATCGGAGGTAATCCTTAACGGCTCGACTAATGGTCATCTGATCAAATTTAGAAATTATCGCCGTCTAGCCCGGAAATGTCTGACTTTTGAATTATCCCACACATATCGGCTACACTGTAGCAAAATATGTCACTACTCGTGCTCGATCAAAATATTACCGAGAGTCTGTCCGGCCTAACTAGAGATAATTCTAATCTCCAAAAAATAATTTACGTCGTCGCCACCTACCCAATATTTTTAGTCCCGATCACCTTGCTGTGGTTGTTTTGTCAAAAAACTAGCCGTCATCTGGCGGTAAAGACGTTTATCCTGACTATCTTCACCTGGCAGGTTATCAGTAAATCCGTTGGAGAATTTTTCTATACAAACTACGGTTTTCGGGATCGACCGTTGGCCTTCTCTGGTCTCCAAGAATTCTTATTTGAGCAGCCCCAAAAATCTTTTCCGTCTGATCACGCGGCGGTCTTGATACTCGTGACCTTGGCGCTGTTTTACTACCGACAAAAAAAGTTGGCCTGGGTATTTCTAGCGGCGACGCTGTTGTCCAGTTTGGCTCGAGTAATGATCGGTTTCCATTTCGTCGGCGACATCCTCGGCGGAATGCTGATCGGTCTAGTTGGTTTTGGTTTGTTGGTCGCCTTGGATCAACCGCTCCAAAAACTGTTAGAAAAATTATCGGGTCTAATTGGCCAAAAAAATGAGTCAAAAAATGTCTAACTGTTTTTACCACGTTCATGGCAAGAAGACTGGCTAAATTCATTTCTCTAGTGACCAATCCGGCCCTGGTAGTTTCAGTCAGCGTGATCGTGGTAGTTAGTTACTATACCAACACTATCGAAAAATTCTGGCAGGGAAGCGCCATCGGCATCGGCTTGTTGGTTGGGCCGGGCGTCATTTACAGTCTTTACCTCTGGCGGAAGGAGGGTACGGTCGATTTTGATATATCCGATCGTCACGACCGGATCTTGCCGCTTCTACTGGCGAGCTTAGGGGCAGTCATTGGCAGTAATATTATTCAGTCTTCGCTCCATAGTCGGACTTTCACCGAAATAAGTTATATCCTGGCGACGCTGTTAGTTAGCCTAACCATCGTCACAACGGTTTGGAAAATCAGTCTCCACACGGCGACGTTAGCTGGTTTAACCTCAATGTTAGCTATCTATCGAGGGGAATGGTTTGGGCTTGGCTATTTAGTTTTGCTACCGGTCGCTTGGTCTCGTTTGAAGCTCAAACAACACACGCCGAATCAACTGATCGGCGGTATCTTGTTTGGAGCGGGGCTGACGTTCGCCGCCGCTTGGTATTTTAGTCGTTGAACTGGTTAGATTTCCAGATCTTGGACTGTCGGTAAAGGCGAAGGCAATTGGCTACTAGTTGCCGGTGTCTGGCTTTGAACCGGAGCGCTGTTATTGACTTGGGGCGGCTGATTAGTCGGATCGTCACCAGGTTCGAGAATCGTTGTTGGTGGCTGATCAAACGAAATGGTCTCGGCCGGTTTGGGCGTAACAACGGTCCCAGACGGCAAATTTTGGCTAAACGGCGCCGGGACAGTGGAAATTGGCGGTGGAGGCAAGGAAGCGACCGGCATCTGGACACTAGCTTCTGGCTTTAGAGCGGGAGGAGTTAGCGGAGATTGATTTTGGCTCGTCGTTAGACTACTCGCTTCGACTGACTGTTTACTGACGTTGGCCGGAACCTCTTGGAAATTGCTTGGTATTCTTGGGAGTGACGACAGTGGCGGCGGCGGTGGCGGTGGGACTAGCTTTGGCAGAGGGAGGATCGGCTCTGAAGGTAACGATGGGTTTACTCCAGGCGAAGTCGAGGGGGCCTGATTTACGCCCAACTGACTCGAGGGGCTAAGTGATGCCCCTGACCGGTAGCTACCGGCTGATGGTTTGGAGATCAGTTCGGTCGGCAGTTGATTTTGGCTAGTGGCGGGACTGCTCGGAACAAGTGGCTCGGCCACTTGAGGTGGCCTCGGCGGGACAATCGCCGGAGACTCATATCCCTTCTCGGCCACTTGAGGTGGCCTCGGCGGGACAATCGCCGGAGACTCATATCCCTTCTCGGCCACTTGAGGTGGCCTCGGCGGGATGATCGGCCAAGGGTTTATTGAGGGTTTGTTGGGGGTCGACGGCGATGAAGTTAACTGGTTGGATTGCCCGTTTGGCGACTGTGAGGTCTTTGGCTGGTTGCCGCTGGCGGTTGCCCCTAGAACATCGGCCGAAACCGAAGGAAGTTGATTTTGGCTCGTTACTGGACTGCTTTGAGTTTGTTCTTTTGGTTGTTCTCCCGTCCAGGTTGGATTGATGGTTGGCTTGACATTGTAGCTGCTGGGGGGCGAAGAGGCAGTTGGCGCGGGGCTATCGGCTTTCGGTCCACGGGCGTCCTCTAGAATCGGAGAAGTTGGAGATTGCCGGCTACCGGAGAACTCGGTTGAAGGTGGCGCTATTTTTGGAACTTCAAAATTGGGCTTTGGGGACAGAGTAGGCGCCTGGGAACTAGGAGCTGGGGACTGGTTGTGGGGGGTCAATCTTATGTCCTTTCTCTCTAGTTCCGAGTTCCGAGTCCCTGGTCCCTCCTTACCTACCAATATCTCTTCTAAATATTTTATACCAATCAAAGCGATGGCCGGTTTTCCGCCCTTGGTCAAAACATAAAGGCCATCGGCTGTATTTTCAACATCGGCAACCAGACGACTAAAGTTGTCGCGAGCGTCAGTCAATGGAACGATACGATCGATCGGTACGCTAATCAAATTTCCCTCCTCCAATTCAGAGTAACCGAGCCCCATTTTGGTGTCAAATCATCCGTCCCAACTGTCCAGCCACTCTTCCGTCCCCGCTCTTGCCAAGGTATAATTAAACCGATGTCTCCACTCTCACCTAAGTTCGAAACCTTGCCCAACGGCCTCCAACTAGTCCTCATCGATCTGCCCGGCTGGCATTCTATCACCAATTTTTTAGTTATTCGGAGCGGTAGTCGTTACGAAAATAAAGCCAATAACGGAATCGCTCATTTTCTCGAGCACATGGTTTTTAAGGGCACCAAAAAATACCCCAACACCCTGGCGGTTGCCGAAGCGATCGAAGGCGTCGGCGGTTATTTTAACGCCTGGACGGCTAATGACCATACCGCCTACTGGAACTCGGTGCCGATATCGGCCTGGCGCATAGGGACGGAAATGCCGTTCGAACTGGCGTTTGAGGCTCTGTTGCGTCCGGAAGATTTAGAGCGGGAGCGCGCGGTTATAATAGAAGAGATCAAACGGATGCGCGACGATCCGTCGAGCTTTGTTGACGACCTGCTCGGTCAAGTTCTTTTTCCCAATCACCCGCTGGGGCAGTCGGTGATCGGCAGCGAAAAAAATATCCAAAGCATGTCCATTGAACAGTTTAACGACTATCGACTGACTTATTATCACCCGTCCCAGGCCTTATTTGTAGCGGTTGGCAATATAACTGGTCAAGATATTCGTTCGGCGGTTATCGCCCAGACCAAAGATTTAAAAGCTTCATCGGTGACCAGACCGAAGCGTTTCGAGTCGTCAAGTATTAGCGGCCTGAATTTTTACCATAAAAAAACCGATCAAACCCACTTTATGTTGGGAATGGCTAATCCAACTTTGGTCGCTGGCGGTCCTCAAAATCCAATCGGAGTGGTACTTAACGCCGTCTTAGGCACTGGTATGAGCTCTCGATTATTTCTCAATATCCGCGAAAAGAAAGGCCTAGCTTATGCGATTTCGTCTAGTTTTCACTCCTTCGAGGATACCGGTCTTATTCAAATCTACGGCGGCGTTAATACCGAAAAAGTTGACCAAACTCTGGCCGCCCTCGACGAAGAACTGTCTCGTCTGGCGACCGATATAGTCAGTGACGAGGAGTTTGCCAAAACCAAAGCCCTAATTGTTGGCTCACTCGATATGAGCGCCGATCGGCCGATTGACTTAGCTCGTTGGTACGGGGTGGCTCGATTATTGGGCGATGAGGAATCGATCGAACAGGCCAAAAAAAAGATTCTAGCCGTCACGGCCGAGTCAATCCGTGACTTAGCCAAGATTGTTTTTGCTAAGAAGCGACAAACGCTGGCGGTCATCGGCCCGTATGAAAACGACCGAATGTTTCGCGAGTTCTTGGGTCTATCAAGTGTAGCCCCACAAGGGGCAAGGATTAAGTCCGAAGTCTAATTTAAGTCTAAAAAAATCACTCGCTCCTTAGCTGGCGGTCATGTTGTCGTTTAAAGAAATTTTGGTCTTGGCGGCCAGTCGGATTTTAAGGTAAAATCAGTTGATGTCAGACATTAATCGGACTCTGTTTATCATCAAGCCCGATGGTGTTGAGCGCGGGGTTATTGGTAAAATCATCACCCAGCTGGAAGATCGGGGTCTAAAGATAATCGCTCTGAAGCTGATGCGCGCCTCACGGGAGTTAGCCGAAAAGCATTACGGCGATCTGGACGTTCGCTTGACCAAAAAAGATTTAGACGGAGCGACAATCAAAAGTCAAATGATTGATTTTCTCCTAAGCGGACCGGTTGTGGCGATGGTAATTGAAGGCGTTAAAGCGGTCGAATACGTCAAACGTCTCTCCGGCTCGACTTACCCGAATGAGTCCGACTTAGGGACAATTCGGGGGATGTTCGGCCACATGACTCGATTCCATGCCAATAACACCAATCGAGCGGTGCGCAATCTGGTTCACGCTTCCGATCCGGACGAAGATCCCGAACATGAGATTGGTCTTTGGTTTACTGCCGACGAATTGGTTAGTTACGACCATGTTCACCAGGCGCACACCTGGTAACCCATGACTCCATACTGGCTTTTTGGCGCAACGGCGTTTATTCTCTCGGTCGCTTTCAACGGCTGGCTAATCGCCTTAGCCAGAAGGAAAAATTGGTTTTTACCGGCGATTCGATCTCGAGATGAGCATACCGAACCGATTCCCCGAATTGGCGGCGTCGGTCTGACGATTGCTTCTATCGTGACGATCGGACTAACCATCCTCATCACGCCCTCGTCTCTCAACTTTACTGATCAAAATTATCTGGGCATCGACCGCAACTTAGTTGGGTTTTTGGCGGCGATTATTTTCCTTGGCATCGTTAATACGATCGATGACTATCGGGGTCTTTCTTGGCCAAGCAAACTCCTCGGCCAGATTATTGCCGCTGTTATCATTACCAGTTTTGGCATCGAAATTACCAGTCTCTCTAATCCCTTCGGCGATAAAATTATGATCACTAACTTTTCGTCAATTCTGGTCATTATTTGGCTAATTATTATAAGTAATGTCGTTAATTGGCTTGACAGTATTGACGGCGTTGCTGGTGGGGTCAGCGCGATTAGTCTGATGACGCTGTTTTATCTATCGATTAGCGTCGCCGTTAGTCAGCCAGCCAACGCTATGCTGGCAATAATCGGTCTAGGGGCGACGAGCGGCTTTCTCGTTTATAACCTCCGGGGTAAAGTTTTCTTAGGCGATACCGGTTCGATATTTCTGGGCTTTTTAATTGGCGTCTTGGCGATTATTTCTGGTGGAAAAATGGCGACTGTCTTTCTGGTTTTAGCGATCCCGTTTTTGGACGCGTTGGTGGTCTTTATCAGCCGAATTAAAGATCATCAGTCGCCGTTTTTGGCTGATCGACGCCACCTCATCCACCGTTTACTTGATCGTGGCTACAGCAAGCGGGCGGTTCTCCTATCTTTTTATGCTCTTAGCTTGCTTTTCGGCTTAATCGCCCTTAATACCCAAACGCTAGGCAAGTTCTTCGCCATCGGTCTATCGTTTGTGGTGATGATTGGGTTTATCTTGCTTGGTTCGAGGAAAAGGCCAATAATTAAGACCAATGGCTCAGGCTGAAACTTATACTTTTCGCGGTCAACGCTCTGACGAATCAGTCGTATTAGTCACGAAACAACATATCTGGCTGTTGATGCCAATTCTTCTGGTCTGGGCAATAGTTGGGGCGATTATTGCCGCCAGCTTGTTAATATTTGGCGCTTCCAGAGTTTCCTCGATCGTTATCTTTGGCCTTGTTGTCGTTGGCTTGGCCTACAGCTTTTACTTTTGGTTTATCTGGAATAACTCTAATTATCTCGTCACTAACCAGCGGGTAATTAAGATCGATCAAGTTAGTTTGTTTAACCGAATGATCTCCGAAGCGGAGATCCACCGTATTCAAGAGATCTCGACCGAGATCAACGGGCCGATTCGAACAATGCTTAATTTTGGCACCGTCAGGATTAAAACTGCCTCTGACGATTCCAAGCTCGACCTCGGAGACGTTACCGATCCCTACGATGTTCAACAGGCGATTGTCCAAATTCAAAAACAAACCCCGCCACCCCATACTTAACAGCCGAACCCTTCAATTAGTCGATCAGGTCAATATTAATACCCTCTGTATCTATTCTGTCTGTGGTTCCAGTTCTTGAAGAGCAAGATATCCCAACAAAAACCCGATCTCCCAAACTAAAACCAGGCTGGGGGCTAGCAAGTAAAACCACACTACCGGAAAGTGGCAAGCTATGGTCATCCCACAACTGATCGGCCGCGATTTTAAATGCGTTGATATCAGCAGAGCAACTGGAGTAGTTTGGGGTAGCATCCCACGACAGAGTAAACCTATGTCCTCGTTTTATTGTCTGCCATAATTGATCAGAGCCATTTACCAGAACGGTCAGCACTTGGGGCGATATAACCTCTTTCTTCCCTACTGGTATATCTGCCGCGGAGTAGCAACGACGAGGATTGTGCTCATAATTAATACAAAGTGAGTAGTCTTTTGGTAATTTTTTATACTCATAGGGCTGTTTTGTCTGTGGATCTAGAAGTGGCCGCACCTCTTCCTCATACGGATAGCGGCCATTTTTGTAATCTACATATCTTTCCCTGTCTAATTTTAGTTCCATCAACTCGTTGGGGTACTCCGCATTATTTAGATAATATTGATGCAGCTCTGTTTGTAGACCCTCGACTTGTTGGGTGCGTTGATTATCTCGACTACTCCTACGGTAATCTTCCCTTGCAGTCGAAGATGTAGCAATCAAAACAATTATGGAGACCGCAACTACCGCAACGAGAGGAAGAAAAATGAAAACTCTCGAGAAGTTTTGCCTCTTTACTCGGAAAAGCCACGAGACCAGACCGAGTGAAAAGGTAATAATACCAAGCACGCTCAAAGCCCAAAACGCTACTTTAGCTAAAGACTCCGCTACCGCCTGATCTTCAGAGCTTCCGCCAAATGCGGCTAAAACCACGAGAAGTATTACTCCATGGGTGCTTCCTAAAAATGTTACTCCGAGTAGCAGTAGCCTTATAATTTGTCCACGACTTGGAATGACCAACTGATTGCTGTTGTCTGGGGGTTTACTTTTAACAAGATCGAGCTTGTTAAATTCTTTTAGCATTGACTAGAGAATACTAAAATTGGTCTCTCTCTGCAACCCGAGTTCGCCCCAATCGGAACGAAAACTGTCGAGCTACCATGCGCTAGCTATTTTTACCGAGAATTGCTTCAAGCGCGGCCGATAGCTCGCCTGATCGCTCGACGGTTATTTTGGTTGGAACCAATTTAAGGCGCTCGCCCTGCATCATTCGTAATTCGACAGGTAATGTGCCGGGGTGAGCTTCCAGGATCTTTTTTAGCTTAGAGATCGTCTCAATGTTTGCCGATTTTGGCAGGTCAATGATGAAGCTTTCGGTTGGTGGCTTTACCCCGAACCCAGTCGAGGGGCTGTCGGCTTTCGGCTTTTGATAATTTGCTGATTGCTGACCCCGAACCCAGTCGTAGGGCTGACGGCCGTTAGCTGATCGCTGGTTTATCTTTGGTAGATTGAGCGGATTTAGGCCGGGCAACGCCCAGGCGCGGTCAACCAGAACTTTGACGGCGTTGTCTTTGTCGGAGATTTTACCCTCTATTAAAATCATCATTTCCGCCTGCCAAAGATGAGCCAGTTCCTGAAAATGAGTCGGAAAGACAACCAATTCGAGCGTCCCAGTCAAATCCTCGAGCTCGATAAAACCCATCGTCTGACCGTTTTTGGTCGTAATTTTTTTGATTGAGTGAATGATCCCGCCGACTCGAACAACCTGGCCGGCTTGGCTAATTGAAAGCTCGGCAATAGGGACTGCCACTTCGGCCAAAAGCTTTCCAAACTGTTTGAGCGGGTGATCGGATAAGTAGAGCCCGAGCAGTTCTTTCTCCCAAGTTAAGTAGGCGGCCGAGTCAACCACGACGACGGGCAAATCCAAGACCGGCAGGGCCGATTCTTTCGAGTCGTCGCCAAAAATTGAGAGTTGACTAGCGTCCGTTCGGCCAAGCGAGGCGACAAACTTGCTGATCAATTCGACGCCGGCGTTAAGCGTCGCGCGCTCGCCAAACCGATCGAGCGCCCCGGCTTTAATCAAGTTTTCCAAGACTTTTTTATTAAGTTGGGCGGCGTTACGGAGCAGAAAGTCGTTTAAATCCTTGTATATCCCAGCTTTTTTGCGTTCAGTGACGATCAACTTAGCCACTCCTTCGCCGACATTTTTAATCGCCGCCAGGCCAAATCGGATCGAGTGGCTTTCCTTCACGACGGCAAAATCGCTAAACGACTCGTTGACATCCGGCGGCAAAACTTTCAGTCCAAGTCGCTCGACTTCGGCGATTTCAATCGCCAGACGGTCGGTGTCGCCCAAGTCGCTCGTCATCACCGCCGCCATAAAACAGTCGGGGTAATGGGCCTTCAGATAAGCGGTTTGGTAGGCAATAATCGCGTAGCAGGTGGCGTGACTTTTGTTGAAAGCGTAAGCGGCAAAATCCTCCAGTTGACGAAAGATCTCGGTTGCCTGTTCCTTGGCGACGCCGTTTTTCATCGCGCCGTCAATGAATTTGGCCTTCATCTCTTTCATTAACTTGGGGATTTTTTTGCCGATCGCTTTACGGAGAGTGTCGGCTTCGGCGCCGGTGAAGCCGGACATATCTTTAGACATTCGCATCACCTGCTCCTGGTAAACGGGAATACCGTAAGTATCGCGCAAGGCACTTTCGGCCAACGGATGGAGGTACTTGACGTCCTCAAGACCATTTTTTCGGTTGATGAAGCTCTGAATCGATTGGATCGGGCCGGGTCGATAAAGCGAAACCATGGCGGTAATATCCTCGAATTTAGTTGGCTTCAGCTCTTTGATATACCGCCGCATCCCGCTTGATTCCAGTTGAAAGACGCCTACACACTCGCCGCGACCAAGTAATTCGAAGGTCTTTTGATCGTCCAACGGCAAATTTTCGATATCGATTTTGTCGCCATAAACCGCTTCGATAATTTCCGTTGCTCGATGCATTGTAGTCAAATTTGACAGGCCGAGCAGATCCATCTTTAGCAGGCCGATTTTTTCAATCGGACCCATCGAGTATTGAGTAATTTGATGAACATCACCGCCCTGCGACGGTTGGACGGCGACGTAGTTTTCGAGCGGTTCTTTGGAGATAACAATGGCGCAGGCGTGCTGGGAAGCGTGTCTGATTGTTCCTTCGAGCCGAGTCGCGGCGTCAATCAACTGCTTGTTTTCTGGATCACTGTCGTAGGCTGCTTTAAGTTCTGGCGCTTCAATAACCAACTGTTTAAGCGGTGTGTGATGGCCTTGAACGGGCGGTGGAACCAACTTAGCCAGAGCATCAACTTTGGTGTAGGGAACGCCCAAGACTCGACCAACATCGCGAATGGCCGCTCGAGCCATAATCGTCCCGAAGGTAATAATGCCAGCGACATGATCTTGGCCGTATTTTTGCTTTAAGTACTCAATTACTTCGCCGCGACGAGTATCCTCGAAATCCATGTCGATATCGGGCATGGAGATGCGGTTCAAATCCAAAAATCGTTCAAAAAGGAGACCGTACTTAAGCGGATCAACATTGGTGATTCCAATCACATAAGCAATAATCGACCCGGCGGCGCTGCCTCGACCAGGACCAACGTAAATGCCCTTCGATCGGGCAAATTTAATCAAGTCGGCGACAATCAGGAAGTAACCGGGAAAGCCAGTTTTCAAGACCGTTTCCAGCTCGTAATCAAGTCGATAGCGAACCTCAATGGTAATCTCGCTGTAACGCTCTCGCAAACCTTTTTCGCACCAGCTTTTCAAGTAAGACTCTTCGGTTTCGTTGCTCGGCAGTTGAAACTTGGGCAGTAAGCTCTGGTCAAGGGGAATGGTCAGGTCAACCATATCGGCAATCTTGACGGTGTTCGAGAGGGACTCAGGGACGTCGGGAAATGCCTCGGCGATTTCTGACGGGGCTTTGAGCGAAAAATCACCGGCGTAAATCATTCGGTCGGTATCGCTGACGAGTTTGCCGGTTTGAATGCAAACCAGCAGATCGTGAGAGATTCGGTCGTCAGACGAAATATAGTGGACATCGTTAGTGGCGACGAGCGGCAGATTAGTTTTTTTAGCCAGATCTTTCAGGTGTTGATTGACGACAAACTGCTCGGGCATAGAAGGATGATGCTGGAGTTCGAGATAATAATTGTCCGGACCAAAAATTTCTCGGTACTCATTGATGGTCGTTTCGGCTTGAGCAAAATCGTTACTGATTATTGCCCGCGAAGTCTCGCTGGCCAGACAGGCAGTCGTGGCAATTAAGCCTTCCGAATAGCGGGAGAGGAGGTCGCGATCGAGTCGCGGTTTGTAGTAGTAGCCCTGAAGATGAGCGATTGAGGTTAGCTTAATCAGGTTTTGGTAGCCCTGAAAGTTTTTAGCCAGCAGTAAAAGGTGGTAGGGCTTAACGTCCTCACCGGCAGTTTTATCGCCAATCTTCCGTCTGGTGACGTAGGCCTCTTGGCCGATAATCGGCTTGATGCCTTGTTTCTGACATTCCAAATAAAACTCAATTGCCCCGTGCATAACGCCGTGGTCGGTAATCGCAAGCGCCGACATACCCAATTCCGCCGCTTTGATAACTAAATCCGGTATTTTACCCAAACCGTCCAGTAAAGAATAATGGGAGTGGACATGAAGATGGACAAAACTGGCCTTGGTCATCGCTCTACCGTTGTAACAACAAGGGGCTTTTTTGTCCAAAGAAAGTTTGCTTGCCGTCGGCGACGGCAAAAGATAGCTTTTCCTATTCCTGGTTAAACACGATTCAGCAAGCTTAGGCGTTGACTAAAGAGGTAATAATTGTTATACTTTTCAGTAGAAATGGCCCATACCAAAGCCAAAGGATCGAGTAAGAATAATCGAGACTCAGAGTCGAAACGACTGGGGGTGAAGTTGTACGGCGGTCAAACTGTCAAACCAGGCGGTATTATTGTCCGCCAGCGGGGGAGTAAATATTTTATAGGTCAAAATGTGATGATGGCCGGTGACGACACTGTCTTTGCGACCAAGGACGGCGTCGTCACCTACCAAAAAAAGGTAGTGACCGGTTTTAGCGGCCACAGAAGTCGCAAAACCGTCGTTTCGGTAGTTTAGTAGGTACCTTAATAGTACTCCTTCGGACCGAAAGGTTTGAGGGTGACGGATAGTCGGCGGGATACGCCTCGTAAAGCTCGCGGTTATACCGCTCGCTATAGTCGGGACGGTTATCCATAGACGCAGAAAGGCGCGAAACCCGGGCCAAGACGCTCGGGGTCTCTGCATTCGCCGGATTTTTTCCGGCTTGAGATATCAGCGGCCAGATACCAGACAGGAGGACGGGATGACGCGGCGTTCGTTTGGGGAGATGCGAGAGTTTCTTCGCAATAATCCCCAGTTCCGGCGAGAGAAGAAAGAACCTCCCTTTCGTAGCGAGAAGGTTCTGGCGGAAATGCTTAACGAGATGTTGAGAAGAGCAGACCCGCTAATCACAGATGTCGAGCTCGCCGCCGACGGCGGTGGCATTGATCAAAGCGTGGTCGGCGTCAACGCCGATCACCATGGGCCAACGATCGAAGAGACTCTCGGTCGTTGGTCAAAAGACCCAGATATCTCGGATTCGATGGAGTATCGTGCCGACGAGTGACACAGGGATCGCTGGCTCTGCCAGCGATCCCAATTCCACTGGAGGGCTATTTTGAGACAAATTGGCCTCAATGTCTTTGTTGTTGACCGAACGCGGGATCTGGACAGCTATGCGGCCTTGGCCGAACGGTTCGGCCAGATTGCCAGCGTCCACGGGGGCGGACAGATTGTCCTAGCCCCGAAGCTTATGGGCATATCCTTTCCGCCAATTGAAGAATTGTCGGCCGATAACCTCTACCAGCAAATGGTAAGCTCGAGCGACCATTTTGAGGGTCAGGTTTGCGCTCGGACGAGCGGACGATCTGTTGACTGTCGATTGTTCTTCGGGGTCCAACTTGACAGCGGGGGTAAAGGTCGGGTCATTCTGACTCCCGAAAACCAGGTCCACCTCTTTTCTCACCTTCTGATTGGCTGGCTGGTCAAGCTTAACCTAGCTTGTCAGCCGAATATCCCAATTGAGGAAAGACGCGGTTACACCGCCGACCGGCATTACCTGATCTTCAATACTGCCTTCAGGATGCCGGAGTTCAAGAATGTAGCTGAAATTGTTTGGGGATGGCTGGGGGAAGCCCTTCTTAATGGGGCGAAGTATCCGACGCTTCGAGATGCAAAGATCAAGTTCCAGTATCTGGAGTTTGTTATCCGGCCTCCCAATGTACCGGATTACGACGATCGATCATCGACTATAACTTTGGCATCCACCCGTGAGCGTGTCTGACCGCTTCGCCTAATGCCAACTCGGCGTTTGGACGAAGCGGTTCTCTTTTTACGAGCCCATTTCTCCTTGCTCGAGCGGCAAATTTTCGTTACAATATTAAAGCTAAAAATAATGTCTAATTTTCAAGAAATAATTAAAAATATCGAGAGTAAGTCACAAAAAAAGACCGTTCCCGATGTTCGGACAGGCGAAACGGTTAAAGTTCACTACAAAATCCGCGAAAGCGGCAAAGAGAGAATTCAAATTTTTGAAGGTCTAGTGATCGGGACTAAAGCGACTAAATCTTTTCATGGCTCATTTACCGTTCGCAAAGTTGTTGACAGTATCGGAGTCGAACGAACTTTCCCCCTTCACTCACCCTGGGTGACTAAAGTCGAGCGGCTGAAATCCGGTAAAGTTCGCCGAGCCAAACTGAACTTCGTTCGTCAATACGCCCTATCGCGTCGCTTCAAACTCAAAGACAAGGGTTTGGCTGGCATGATCTGGGAGCAAGAGATGCCAAGCCAGCAATCAGCAAGCGGCGAGCAGCCAACAGCAGAGACCGAACCCTTAGCTGAAAGCCGACCTGTCCCGAGCGAAATCGAAGGAGAACTGGAAGCTGAAAGCCCTGTTGACGTTGCCGAAACTCCTCAAACAGAGGAGAATACCTCTGATGAGTTATCGAGGGAAAGCGCTGGGCGCAATAGCGGAAAGCTGGGCGGCGACTCTGCTCGAGCGCAAAAAACTGCGGATTCTGAAGCGAAACTTCCGAACTAGATACGGCGAAATCGACATTTTGGCCCTCGACGGCAAAACGCTGGTAATCGTTGAAGTTAAAGCCAAAACCTCCGCCGTCTTCGGCGCGGCGATCGAGATGATTACCCCGCGTAAGCGAGAGAAATTAATCTTGCTGGCGGACGAACTAATGATCAAGTACCTTACCAGTAATTTCCGAATCGATGTTGTCACCGTCGACGACGCCGAAGATCAGCCAGTGATGAAGCACTATAAAGGAATAATAGAATTCAATGGCTGACAGAAGGGGAGATTAGGCTAAATACCGATATCGGAAGTCTAAAGTTCCAAGTCTGAATTTCCAAGCTTGAAGACTTATTTATGTCTGAAGTTCCAAATTCCATTTACTTGATACTTGAAAATTAATCATTAATTTAGACTTTAGCCTTCAGACTTGAGATTTAACCTCAAGTTTTGCCTTCTCTAACCTGTTTCGGTTAATATCTAAGTATCATGCCTAATGACATTCGGGTCCGGATTGCCCCATCGCCAACAGGCAAATTTCATATCGGTCTGGCCCGAACGGCTTTGTTTAATTACTTATTTGCTAAGAAGCACGGCGGTAGCTTCATTGTTCGGATTGAGGATACCGATCGAGAGCGTCATGATGACGCCTCGCTCAAAGATATTCTGGAGGGACTACGGTGGTTAGGAATGAGTTGGGATGAAGGACCGGAAGTTGGTGGCCCGTATGGACCGTATATTCAATCAGAACGACTGGGAATCTATGAGCCATTTGTGGCCGAACTTCTCCAGAAAAGGCTGGCTTATCGTTGTTATTGTACCCCAGAGGAGTTAACCGCCGAGCGGGAAAGTCAAGCGGGCATTGGGGCGGCGCCAAAATACTCCGGCCGCTGTCGCAATTTGGCGGCAACGGTGATTGACCAGTACCAACGAGACGGTCGTCCCAGTGTCGTTCGCTTTGCTGTGTCACCTCAAATAGTCAGTTTCGATGACCTAATTCGGGGGCCGGTCGAATTTGACGCCGCCTTGCTTGGCGATTTTGTCATCGAGCGAACTAACGGTACGCCACTGTTTTTTTTGGCGAACGTTATTGACGATAAAAAGATGAAAATAAGCCATGTCTTGCGAGGAGAAGAGCACCTAGTCAACACTGCTAAACAGATATTGTTGGCCGATGCTTTGAACTTCTTCAGTCCCCAATTTGGCCATTTTCCACTCATTTTGAACACCGACCGAACTAAAATGAGTAAGCGCAAAAATCCGGTTTCAATCACTGACGACTATAAAGCGGTTGGCTTTCTACCAGACGCTTTAGTCAATTTCATCGCCTTACTCGGATGGTCGAGCGGTACCGATCGGGAGATTTACTCGATAAAAGAGCTGATCGACAAGTTCGAGCTCGGTCGCGTCGGTCAAAGCCCATCAGTTTTTGATCATCAAAAACTGATCTGGATGAACGGCTATTACCTTCGCCAAAAAGGGGTTGGCGAAATCGCTTCGCTAGCGCCAAATTTTATTACCGACAAAGAGCTACTGCAAATGACCCAAGTCAGGCCTGATTATTTTTTAGAGGCACTCGCCCTGGTCCACGATCGGCTGAAAATCTTAAGTGAAATTGAGGATCAAATTAGATACTTTTTTATTACTCCAAAGTATCAGCCGGAATTGCTAATCGCCAAGAAGTCGACCAAAGATAAGACGCTAATGGCGCTGAAAGCGTCGGTTGTTGTTGTGGCCAAACTAAAAACGATTACAGTCGACCAAGTTGAGCTGGCTCTACGCGCTGCCGCCCAAGACTTAAAAATCAAAGACGGCGAACTGCTCTGGGCGGTTCGGGTCGCCCTGTCCGGTCGCGACGCCTCCCCCGGAGCCTTTGAGCTATTAGCAGTGATCGGCCAGGCCGAATCAATAAAACGTCTGAAAACCGCTGTCAAAATGCTTTCAGCGATCAGTCAGTGACTCCTTAACCATATTTTGCTAAAATTGTTGGGTAATCCGGGATCTTCTAGCGGTAGGATAGCAGAATCTGGATCTGCTGACCTTGGTTCGAATCCAAGTCCCGGAACAAAATGATTGGTTGGCTAATAAACAAATGGCATAACTGGATGGCGATGCCCAAGCACGATGCGTCTTGGCACGAACAAGATTTAGCCGACGAAATCGCCGAGCTAAACGAGGAAACTAGCACTCTGAAGCGGTGGAGCGAATTAAGCGATGTTGTTTATACCTGTACGCGTGGCAAATGGAGCGGTCACGATTTAAAATTTCCGTATAGCATTTGGAAATTCTATTTCGGTCTTATTTATATGTTTCCTAAGTATTCAGGCCGTTCGTTATTTTATCGTCGAGCGGGGAAAAAACTTAAAACTACGGTTGAAATTCGCGAAGTTCGTAATCCGAAAAAGATCGACAAATTACACCATATTGCCGAGAAGTACGGTCTAGACAAGCCCAAGTTTCAGGCCATATGTGAAAAACAGTTGCGGCACTGGTTGCTCCTGCCGTAGAAAATATTGATCAAGTCCGACACGGCGAAACCAGACCGGACGAACGGCGACTTCTTCAGCTGACATAAGCCGACAATTCATAGCCCACGGCAATTAATCTTGACTGTCCTCCAAGTCGGGTCTAGTGTTGAGCTGATGTTGCTGACAGAATTCACTCGTCCTCACTTACTCTAAAAGATGAACAAGGTTTTTTATGGTTTGGCGGTGGTGATAGCAGTGGTGTTAATAGTTTTGGGCGTCCTGGCCAGTCGTCAATCGACTGCCCAAACCGACTCAATCAAAAATGGCGACTCTTTTAACGCCGACCAGCTTCAAGACGCCGCCAAAAAACAGCCAGCGCCTAATTAATTTAATCAGTAACTTCGATCTGCCATCCGCCAACGGACGGAGGTGGAGAAAAGCGAGCGAAGCGACATTTCGTAAATCCTGGCCGTGCTGTCGAGGGAGCCGATTTAGGATATCGTGGTATTAAATGGTATCCTTAAATTCAACTGATATTGAAAATCCCGGTCGGTAAATCGAATGCCTAATCGCTTTAATGCCCGGAGCTCCCCGGATTGTTTTTGGTCGGAAACTAAAACAGCAGTCTTAGCCGAATTGGGCGCTAGCGAGCATCACGGCTTGGAGAATCGAGAAGCGTCCCGTCGCCTGGCCGCGCACGGTAAGAACGAATTAAAAAAAACCGACCGACCATCACCGGCCAAACTATTAATCCGTCAGCTTAAGAGCCCGTTTGTCTATATATTGCTCGCCGCTGCCGCCATTTCTTTGTTCGAACGGCAGTGGACCGAATTGGCGGTGATAATGTTCGTCGTCATTGTCAACAGTGTCATCGGTTTTATTGAAGAGTATCGGGCCGAACAGACCATCAGCAAACTGCGCAGTATTCTCGCTCCGCAAGCCCGGGTTATCCGAGAATCGGTTGAACAGAAACTGAACGCTCGGTATTTAGTAGCAGGCGACATCATTATAATTGAAGCCGGCGACCGCGTTCCGGCCGATGCCCGGATACTTGAAGCCCGGTCATTGCGCGTTAATCAGGCGCCACTAACGGGCGAGTCGGTGCCGGCTCACAAACGCGACACGATAGTCTCGGCGGCATCAGCTTTACTGGATCGAGACAACATGCTTTTTTTGGCAACGCTGGTTGTCTCCGGACGGGGTGTGGCGGTGGTGACATCAACCGGTATGGGAACCGAGCTGGGTAGTATCGCCCGGGAAGTCTCGGGCGTTAAGGAACCGCCGAGTGATTTGCAGAGAAAGCTAAAAAAATTGGGCAGCTCACTCCTTCTCGCGGCGATTGTTTTAGCGTTGATCTCTTTTGTGATCGGTTGGTCAAGCGGCGTCCCGGTACTGGAAATGTTTCAAACGACACTGGCTTTGTTAGTTTCAGTCGTACCGGAAGGACTGCCGATCGCCCTGACCGTGACCCTTTCCGTTGGTCTGACCAGATTGTTTCACCGCCACAGTCTCATTCGCCAGCTGTCGGCCACGGAAACACTCGGCAGTATCACAACGCTCTGCGTCGATAAAACTGGAACTCTGACCGAAGGAGCAATGATGGTCGAAAAAATTGTTCTGCCCGGGGGCGAGTTTTCGGTTTCTGGCCGAGGGTTTGATCTGTCGGGATCATTTTTTGAATCTGACAGCAAAATCACAGCCACGAAAATACCGGCGCTAGATTTAATTTTGAAACTGGCCAGTTTAGCAACGATGTCCGCCATTTCTAAGGACGACTTACTAAAAAATCGGGCTCGACAGCTAACCGATCCAACCGAAACGGCGTTGGCGGTCGTGGCGGCCAAAGCCGGTTACTACGCCTTTGAGCGAGAAAGAGAATATCCGGAACTGCTGGAAATTCCCTTCGATCAAGAATTACGCTACTCGGCTTCAATTCACAAATTCAATAATCATCACCGAGTCATCGTCAAAGGTTCGCCAGAGCGACTGATCGCTCTTTGCGATCATCTGGCCGACGCTAAAAAACGGCGCCTCCTAAAAACCGATAGCGACAATCTTACCAGTCAAGCCGATTCTCTGGCCGCCAGCGGCTATCGGATCGTCGCCCTTGCTTACGCCGATTATCCGGTCGCTACTGGTATCAACGTCGGTTTGGTTAAACACCTGACTTGGGTCGGTTTTATGGCGATGGTCGATCCAATTCGTCCCGAAGCCAAGAAGGCGATTGACTCTGCTCTTGAAGCGGGAGTGCGAACGATCATGATTACCGGCGACCATTTGCTGACTGCCGCTCATATCGCCCGCAAACTTGGTCTGGATAGTCAAGGCGAAATTATCCATGCCCAGGATTTGGTCGATCACGATTTGGCCAGAGTTTCGGTCATCGCCCGGGCTTCGCCCAAAGACAAGCTGTTGATCATTGAGCGTCTGCAACGCCACGGCGAGCTGGTGGCGATGACCGGCGACGGCGTCAACGACGCTCCGGCTTTGAAGAAAGCCGACATCGGCGTAGCTATGGGTCGCGGCGGCAGTGACATCGCCGTCGAAGCGTCGGACATGGTTCTGCTCGATGATAATATTACCGGTATTATTTCGGCGATTGCCCAGGGTCGATTGATTTGGGAAAACATCAAAAAAATCGTTTATTATCTCGTCTCGACCAGCTTGGGGGAGATCTTAGTCATCACCGGCGCTCTAATGCTTGGCTGGCCTTTGCCGGTGCTAGCGATCCAAATTTTGTGGCTGAATTTAGTCACCGACGGTGTCACCTCCGTGGCCCTAGCAGTCGAACCGGCCGAGGAGGATTTAATGAAACGTCCACCCAGAAACCCGACCGAGGCGATTCTGTCACTTTCGACTTTTGGCCGAATGATGCTGGTGTCAGTCGTGATGGCGCTGGGGGCGCTCTTTGTCTTTGATCGCTTTGCCCAGGATCCGGTTTACGCTCGTTCGGCCACCCTGACGACGCTGGTCTTTTTTCAACTATTTAACCTGTTTAATAGCCGTTCGGCGACGGCCTTGGTTTTCGCAATCAGGGCCTCCGGTAATCGGTGGCTACTGTTGATGTTTGCCATTTCGTCGGTCTTGCAACTCGGCGCCATTTACATACCGGCCGTGGCTGGCGTTTTGGGCTTGACGGCTCTAGATTGGTCAACGCTAGTTATTTGTCTAGCGGTTGCTGGCTCGATTGTAATAGTTGATGAATTGCGTAAACTGGGGCGAGTAATGATGCTGTCTTGGGCTAAAGCCCAAGCGGTGTTTGAATAGAGATGTGGCAAAAGACGATTTTATTGGTCGAGGATAATGAAGAATTGCGTCGGCTCTATAAAGAGACGTTTCATCGGAATAATTTTGCTGTTTTCGAGGCCGGTGATGGCCAAACGGCCATCGACACCGCTCTGATCCATCGACCCGATTTAATTCTCCTTGATTTAATGCTACCTAAACAAGGCGGGCTGGGAGCGCTCAAGGTCTTTCGGAGTTTGCCGGAGTCCAAGCACACCCCGATTATTATTTTAACCGCCTTGCCTAATCCCGAGTACAAAGACCAGGCCGAAGGCCTGGTTCAGGGGTATTATTTGAAAACCGAAATTACGCCGAAAGAATTAGTCGCCAAAGTCCGAGAACTGCTTGGGTGAAACTCCTCGACTGTCAACCTATTCTTCGCCGGAATACCACATCTGGCAAAGCGTCGATGTCGCCCGCCCACCGGCTGGCTCGCTCCTTCGTAGTCAGAGCCCTCATCGTCATCATCGCGGCAGTCGTTGAAGAAGCTGCGACGGGCGAAGAAGCCCGTGGAGCTTCATTTTCAGTTAGAATATGACCAGCTGGCGGCTTGACGGCTTTTTGCTGGTCAGCTTATTGCTGGCGCGTTCGTCTAGTCGGTCTAGGACGCTTGGTTCTCAACCAAGAAACCACGGGTTCGAATCCCGTACGCGCCGCCAGGTTGTTATCTGGATTCGAACGGGCCTGAACACGAGAAAGCCCGGGGGGCTTTTGAGTCATCAAGCCCAGGGTCGGAGGCCGAATCCCGTACCCGCCGGAATACCACATCTGGCAAAGCGTGGAGCTTCATTTAAAGGGGCGTATAATAAATCTTATGGAGCTGATTGTTTTCTGGCTAATGCCGGTGCTGTTATTAATCGTACTGATATTTTTAACTCTCCAAATCACCAAAGACCGTAAATTAGCCAAACTTTATGCTGTTGAACCGCTAGAATTATTAATCAAAGGCTGGCAAGTGGCCCGGTTTGAGCCAGACAATCAAACGATAAAACGAATTTTCAAACTCTTGGCGATGGCTAATCTTTCAAAGGGAACACTGCTCGAACAGGTGATTGTCTCGGCGGCTCGATCGTTCCGTCTCCAGTCGAAAGCGATGAGCGCGATGTTAGTCGAACATCGGTCAATTGGCCCGTTGGCCGAACAATTCATCTTGGAAACAAGCGCCAAAAACCAATCGGTCTTAATCGGACCTTTGGAACAAATTGAAGAATTGGTTGACGACGAAAAAATTGCCAAATACCGCCACTTATCCCAAAAATCAACCGAAAGCGGCTACCTGAGCTTAACCGTTGCGACTAGCTTTATCCATGGCAGTAAACAGAAGTCCATCCGGCACCAAATCGAAGGACTAGTCATTTTAGAACCAGTTATTGACGAAAAACAACTGGCCAAGCTTCAAAACATAAGCCAAGAGCTGGCTCGTTTTCTAACTGTCCTGCCAGTCGGCTTGGCGACGCATTTGTACAACCAAGTGTTTCCCGACCAAGCCCATTTTAGCGTTCAAGCCAAAGAGTTAGAGACGATTTTACCGCCCAAATTTGCCGAGGTCGATTTAGACAAAGCCAGAGTCGTCGGTGGCGCCGACTTAGTCGCTCGACATCAGGCCTTGCGGGTCTGGCAAAGGCGCTTCAGCTGTGTCCTGGTCAGTCGTAACCCCGAAGACCGGGATTTGCCAGTCAACCCTGTTACCGAACTCCTATGAAGCTCGCCCGGGTTTCCGCCCGTGGCATTCTCGCGAAGAATAACATTACACTTACAACCCAACACTGAAGGACAGTCCTTCAGTGTTGGGTTGTTTGAGTTCGTTTTTGGCTTAATTGCCCTGGTCGGGTAAAATGAGGTAGTGAATAAAGAGCTCTTACAATCGTTGTCGGGTTTTCGTGATCAACTTGAGCCGAGCAAATCGGCGATTTTAGATCAGCTAAAAAAAATCTTTCAGAGTTACGGTTATCAGGAGTTAGAAACACCAGTCATCGAGAAACAAGAGATATTATTGGGTAATTACGGCGACGAAGCCCAAAAATTACTTTATTTATTTAAGGATAACGGTCAGCGCCAAGTCGGTCTCCGCTACGACCTGACTGTACCCTTAAGCCGATATGTGGCCGGAAATTATCAAGAGCTAGCCTTGCCGTTCAAGCGCTTTGAGATCGGACCAGTCTTCCGAGCGGAAAAGCCCCAAGCGGGACGTTTCCGTCAATTTACCCAGGCCGATATCGATATTGTTGGTTCTGAAGGTGGAGAAAGGGAAATTTTGGAAATTGTCGCCGCGGTCGAAGAAGCTTTTAATCTAAAGCTAACTTGCTTGATAAACGACCGACAGATTATCGCGGCGGTCTTTAGGGAGCTAAAAATTCCGCTTGAAATACAAGCCCGCTTACTCCGTTTGCTCGACAAAAAAGACAAAATCAAACCCGAACGTCTCGGCAAGGAGTTAGGAGACCTAGGGCTAACGGCCGTTCAAAAAAAAGCCGTCAACGGTCTTTTTCTCATCGACGACGAGCCGTTTGATGAGCTCAAAAGTTTGCTCGGCTCATTCGAAGCGCTTGAGAATCTGAAAGGACTAGTTAAATATAGCCAGTTGCTTGGCCTAAAAATGAAGTTTGACCTATCGATGGTTCGAGGGCTAGATTATTACACTGGCACGATTATGGAATGGATTGATCAGTCCTATGGCGGCGGCACCCTCATTGCTGGTGGTCGTTACGACGGCTTGGTCGATAGCTTAATCGGCCAGAAATTGCCGGCGGTCGGCATCTCGTTTGGCGTCGATCGAATCGGTGAAGTGATCCAACTTCAAGCGCCGGAAACTTTGTTTATCGCTTGTCTGCCAGAAACAGAAGTGGAATCACGCCGCTGGGCCAACGAAATGAGGGAAAAAGGCCAGCGAGTCGAAGTTTACCTCGATTCAACTGTCGAGCTTGGTAAACAGATTAAATTCGCCGACAGGCGCGGCTATAAAACGATTATAATCCCCCTCGAAGAGGAGTGGAAAAAAGGTCAGGTCGCCGTTAAAAATCTCGAAACTGGCCAGCAGGAAGCTGTCAAGCGTGACGAAATTTCCGCCCTTGAAATTTCAAGCAAGGAGCGAGCAAACTAACATGGCCAAGCCCGACTCCGCCCCATCTACGACGGACAAGAGGGATTTTTCCGGTGAGATAAAATCGCTTTTTGAAGTTGAGGAAAAAATTCTGAAGTTTTGGGATGAAGCCAAAATCTTCCAAAAATCACTCGACAAAAATCCCCGAGACAACATTTTTTCATTCTACGATGGTCCGCCGTTTATCACCGGCATCCCCCATTACGGCACCCTTCTGCCGTCCATCGCCAAAGATATTATTCCCCGCTATCAAACGATGCGCGGCCGTTATGTCCGGCGGATTTGGGGCTGGGACACCAACGGCTTGCCGGTTGAAAACCAGGTTGAAAAAAAACTCGGGCTGAAGGTTAAAAAGGATATTGAAGAACTGGGGGTAGATAAATTTATTGACGCTTGTCGGGCCTACGTTAGCGAGGTATCCGAAGCCTGGCAGTGGTACATCGATCACATCGGCCGCTGGGCCGATATGGACAGCGCCTACCGGACTGACTCGTTGGACTATATGGAATCGGTCATTTGGGTCTTCAAACAGCTCTACGATAAGAATCTAATCTATCGTGGTCGTCGCACCTCGCTTTATTGTCCGCGTTGCGCCACGCCGTTATCAAAGTTTGAAGTGACGATGGACGACGAATCGTACCAAGAAGTCGTTGATCCGGCGATAACGGTTGCCTTTAAATTACAGGGAGAAGACATATACCTTTTGGCGTGGACAACGACGCCCTGGACTTTACCAGCTAATCTGGCTTTAGCAATCGACCCTGAAAAAGAATATGTTAAAGTGACTGACGGTAGTAAAAAAACATATGTTATTGCCCACGAAGCGTTGGAACGCTACCGCGACGACATCGATTTAGAAATCGTCGAGACTTTCAAGGGCCAAAATTTAGTCGGTCAGAAATACCAGCCGCTTTATAATTTTTTCCCGACCAATTCCAAGACTGATTATCAAATTTATCCGGCCGATTTTGTAACAATGGACGAAGGCACCGGCATCGTCCACGTCGCTCCCGGTTTTGGCGAAGATGACACTAGATTAGGGGAAAAAGTCGGCTTGTCGCTCTTGGAGACAATCGATGAAGCAGGTCATTTTACAACCGAAGTTAAGCCCTGGGCGGGACAGTACTATAAGAAAGCCAATCCTGCTATCAGCGCCGATTTGCAAAAAAAAGGGCTGTTATTTAGAGAGCAAACAATCAGCCACGCCTACCCGCACTGTTACCGATGTAGTACGTCGCTCATCTACAAAGCCCAAGTCGCTTGGTACTTGAAGGTCAATCCGCTCCGTCAGCATATGCTACGAGCCAACAAAAAGATTAATTGGATCCCCAAACATTTCGGCCCGGGGCGGTTTCGCCATAATTTGGAGACGGCGCCCGACTGGTGCTTATCCCGGACTCGTTATTGGGGAACGCCGCTACCGGTTTGGGAAACCGATGATGGCGAAATTTTTGTGCCCGAGTCGATTGCCGAATTAGAGAAGTTGAGCGATCAAAAAATTACCGATTTACATCGTCCAAAAATCGACGATGTCGTTTTGACTTTACCGAGCGGCAAATCCGCCCACCGGGTCAAAGAAGTCTTGGATGTCTGGTTTGAATCCGGCTCGATGCCCTACGCCCAAGATCATTATCCGTTTGAAGACGAAGGGGAATTCCAGGCCCATTTTCCAACCGATTTTATTATTGAATATACCGGGCAACTCCGTGGCTGGTTTTACTACTTGCATCTTTTAGCCAACGCTCTGGAAGATAATATCGCCTTCAAAAATGTGGTGGTCCACGGGGTCTTAGCCGGTAACGACGGCCGGAAGATGAGTAAGTCCTACGGCAACTACCCCGATCCACGCGGCACAATTGAAAAGTACGGCGCCGAATCTTTGCGACTCTACTTTATGGGCTCGCGGATTATGATCGGCGAGGATTTAGCGATTAGCGAGGAAGATATCCGCGAACAATCGCGCTTGCTCAACGTTTGGCATAACGCTCTCAAGTATTACCTAACCTACGCCAACGTTCACCCTGCTGCCACCTGGCAGGTGGAGGTGGGTAATAGGGTAGACAAGGATAGAAAAACAAAAGTCGAATCAAGCGTGCTCGATCGGTGGATCAGCGCCCGGCTGGAGGAGGCAATTAAAGACTACGCCGAGGGACTGGATCGGTTTGATTTTCAAAGCTCAACCAAAGCGATTAGGCCGTTCGTTGAAGACCTATCAACCTGGTACATCCGCCGATCGCGCGATCGCTTTGTCGAGGGTGATAAGGCGGCTTTAGCCACTTTAGGAGCGGTTCTACTTCGATCATCGATCGCTTTTGCCCCGACCTTGCCGTTTAGTAGTGAGTATTTTTACCAGCGACTTGGCGGCCAGGGCGAATCCGTTCATTTGGAAGATTACCCGATCGTTGACGAGGCGATTTTGACGAAAGAAAAAGAAACGATCGCCGTCATGGCGACAGTTCGTCTGGTTGCTTCCGTTGCTCATATGCAGCGAGCTGAAGCAAAAATACCGCTCCGTCAGCCGTTATTACGTTTGACAGTCGCGAGTAACCCCGAGCTAGCAAAACGGGAGGATTTAATCGAGGTCTTACGTGATGAGATGAATGTTGAAAGTATCGAGCTTGGCTCCCAAATAAAAATTGACACCGAGCTAACGCCAGAGTTGAAACTGGCCGGTCGTTACCGACAATTAGCGCGCCAACTTCAGGAAGCCCGAAAAAAAGCGGGTCTAAAAGTCGGCGAGCTGGCTAGCTGGCACTACTTTACTCGCGATGACGAACTGCGAGAGTTGATTGAAAAACACTCGAGCGAACTCGCTAAAACTGGATCACTCCGCTCGATCGAACCGATCGCTGATCAGGTTGATCTAAGCAAACTCGATGGCGAAGAACTGGCCTACAAATTCACCTAAAGCTAGGTTATGAAAATCCGCCCGCCCGC
>CAYIGA010000002.1:42401-49675 GCA_964362925.1 uncultured Candidatus Saccharibacteria bacterium
AAGAACTGGCCTACAAATTCACCTAAAGCTAGGTTATGAAAATCCGCCCGCCCGCCACCGCAATTCTGCGGCAGAGAGGCGGGCGTTGGACGGAGTCCGTTTAGCAGGAGCTTTAGCGCGACGGTTTGGCGCGACTGATCCCGCCGATACTGTCGTCTCGCTTGGCCGAACCACGGGTATTGGCCGGGTCGGGCCGGATATTGTTGTAATAACAGATCAACATCGTCGGCTTGTCACAGGGGGAATTGATCTTCGCCAGAATCCTGTCGTTGCTATTTTCCGACCTCGCTTCTTGACATTACCCGAATTTTCTGGGAAAATGCCGATACTGCTCGACGGCTGAATTCAGGCCGCCAGAGAAAGGGGACCTTAAGTTGTTGATAAAAATCTTGTTGTTGATCTCCCTCACGATTGTCAGTCCGATGGCGAATTCCCAAGTGGAAACTCTTCGGCACTTGGGTTTGGGGGACGGAACCAACCCCCATGGCACGCCGGTTATCAGGAACTCAACCATTTACGGAACAACAGTTTACGGCGGAAACTACGGATTCGGGACGATTTATCGGCTGGCCAATGATGGCTCAAGTTACACTGTCCTTCGTCACTTCACCGGCGCCGACGGCGCCAACCCGGTTGCTGGACTAGCGCGCCGCGGTCAAACGCTCTACGGGGTGACCGCTTACGGTGGCGCCAACAACGCCGGCGTTATCTTTAGGCTTCGCCTTGATGGCAGCGGCTACGCCCTACTCCGTCACCTAAAAGAGCCAAACGGCGCCAACGCCTACTCCCGTCTCCACGCCACCCTGGTTGGCGGAGTCTGGCACCTCTACGGTACGACCACCAACGGCGGCCGAAACGGAACCGGTGTGATTTTCCGGTCGCGCCTCAACGGCAGTAACTTTACCGTCGTCCATCACTTTGGCCCCGGGCCGCTCGGTACCCGTCCAGCTGGCGGCGTAATTCATTTGGGGACGAGGATTTACGGCGTCACCAATAGCGGCGGTGCCTACGACGGTGGCGTCATCTACCGGATGAACGATAGTGGCGGTGGTTACACCGTTCTGCGCCATCTGTCCGTAGCCGACGGCTACGGGCCGGTATTCAATTCGCTGATCAGCAACGATGCCTGGTTGTTCGGCACCCTCCAGTACGGAGGATCGTCCGGCCACGGCACGATCTATCGAATCGCTTTGACGGGAAGCGGGTTTACCGTTCTCCACCACTTCGACGGCGTCGACGGCGCCCACCCGACTAACGAACTGGTTCGGGCCGGGACGAAACTCTACGGCACGACCTCTGGCGGCGGCGTCAACGATGTTGGGACGATTTTCGCCATCAACGCCGACGGAACGGGTTTCGCCGTCCTTGACCACTGTTCGATAACCGACGGCGCCAACCCAGCCGCCGGCTTAGCCCTGAACGCTGGCATCCTTTATGGAGCGGCCAGTTTGGGCGGCGCTAACGGCCTGGGGACGATTTTCAAACTGGGGCCTTAGAGCCGTCCCCAGACCACCTTGCCCTCTCGAACGATCGAGGGGGTTTTTCTCTTAAGAGAGAACCACGAACGTCAGTCCCTGGGGGAGGACGTCACTTGTTGCTACGCTTACTATTTATAACAGCTATATTAAGGAATAACGACCGCGTATAATTTCATTTTGCCGACCAACGGGTCGCGAGAAATCTGGGCCTCGTATTCGTAGTAACCAGCCGCGGCGTTAGCGGGAGGAGTAACGGTTAGTTTGAGAGTTTTTGTTTCTTTCGGCGGCAGAGATACACTAGGCTTATCAAGAACAGCCGTCCAACCGTTCAACTGTTGGGTAGACAAGGCTCGGACACTATAATTATCCAGCTCAACCAGCTGGCAACGGCGGTTGTTATTGTTTGTCACCTTTAGGTCGTAAGTTAGGGCCTGGCCGCCCCGGCCAACCTGACTGTCCGGCGAAACAGTAATGGCCGGGTCCGTCCGAACGCAGGTCTTTTCAGTCACCGTTACCTCAACAGTCGCCTGACCGATGGTTTTGGAGAGGAATTTGACTTTTACCCCGGATCTTTTATCTTCAAAAACATCGCCAACAGACAGGGGCGAAACAAGATGGGGCTTGGCTTCGCTCCTTGGGATAGTTGCCGCCCGAATAATTAGTTTGCCTGACTGACCGCGATACTCGACTTGGATCTCTTGCGGGGCTTGACCGACAATTGGCAGGAGCGACTGATTCGGTTCGGTCGGCACTCGCAGATACTGCAGATTAGCCGATCTTTCTTCAAGGCGATCGAGGGTTACGGTGGAGGTGCCAATTCGACCGATCACTTCGATATTCGCTGGCGCCAAGTAGCCCAATGTACCGAGGTGAAATCCTCCAAACTGGTCATTCCCATGGCCCATAACACTTAAGGGGTCGCCGTACTCTGTCGACCGGCAGACGCGGGAGAGCGGCGGCTCGGAACATTTAACGCTGTTGGCGTGATCAAGACCTTTGATATGGCCCATTTCATGGAGCAATACTCGTAGGTTGAAATTTCCGACCAACCAAATTCTATTCCCGCCGACATTTGCCCCGCCGGCAAACTGGCCGCAACCACGATTCCACGGGAAAGCAACGATGATTACATCATAGGCCGCGGCCCCAGGAAAACGAGCGTTTGGATCGGCGGCAACGGCGGCGAGAGCCTTGGTGGTGATCGGATCGAGCGAGCAGTCGTTGGCTGGATGATTAACTGTCACCCAAGGAAAAACATCGCCTTGAATTGGGCTCAAAACACCGACGAACTTATTGTTTAGGCCGAAGGACTGTCGCTCATACCATTTCTGAACGGTGTTGGCGGTAGCGGTACCAAACATTGTCTCTCGAGCGACGGCCGGACTAACAAATTGTTGACGATTGTTCTGGAAATTAGCCAGGACGACGGCGACTTTGGTGACCCCGCCGGCGACGGCGTTCGGCCCCGGCCCGGCAACCGCGAGCGACAGATCGGCTGTTTGGACGATATTGGCTGGCTCGATCAATATATTGTCACCAAGTACAACCGCCCCATTGATGCTAACGCTGGCATGACTGCCAACTTTCAAGGGCAATTCCGGTTGGTTGGCTTCTCTTGAAAGGTAAACAGCGTACTCCTGCCCGCCAACGATCAGTCGTCGCTGATTTTTCGTCCGAACAAATTTCGATACATTGTTATTTACTTTCTCCCCGGATGAAACTAAATCCTGATGGGTCGAGCGCCACTCGCCAGTTAAGGCGGTGGTTTTTTCCACTTCTCCGACCAGTTCGACCGGCACGGCGGCCAACTGCTCGCTCGACAAAGAATATTTCCGCACGTCAGGCAAGTTTCCCTTTTTAATCGCTTTAGTCAGAACGACTCGTCTGGCTTGGAGTTGATTCTTAAGATTAGCGATTGTCGTTTCGTCGCGGCTGGCTTGGTAGGCGACAATAGATTGAATCGCCGCCAAGTTAATCACTTCCGCTTCGGCGACAGGTGTTTCTACTTCTTCACCATCCGTTGCGACGATGGCAGGAGGCGTTTCGTCGACGACTAGGTCGTCCACAAACGCTCGAAAAGTCGCATTGTAAACGACCACCGCCAGGACAAGCGTTAGTCCTACGGCTAGGGCTAAGAACACTCCTTTCTGTCTTTTGCTAATAATCATCTTAAATTTCCCCTGAATTTCCGACATCCTGTCTCACAATGCGGTCGGGCAGTTTTTTTGTCAAGCAGAGATTTCACCCGGCTGGGCGAAGGTCAGTCCAGGAGCTTGGGAGCCGTCGCGCCGTTTTCCGGAGAAATAACTGGGAGAGCTGGTTCGGGCTCGGCTTCATAATCCTCGTCCTTCAGCAGTTCAGGATGAACGACGTGATCGTTGACCACCGCCGCTCGGGCGGGGTTGGCCAAAGTCGCCCGACAATTTGATACTGGATAATTGGCCAGTTTTGGGGACGGGTTGTTAGTCCGTAGAAATAGCGGCTGGTACTTACCGTTCTGGGCACCGAATATCCAAGTGACGATCCCGGGCACGCAGGTCGGACTGTAGGCAACAACATAAATCTCATGCGAACCGTTGTCTAGCTTGCTAGTGTCTAACTCAAAAGTGTAATTACCGGCCGGCGCTGGCGCGTTCTTATCGGTTCGGTAGCTGGCGACTACTTTTTTATCGACCCAAAGCTCCACCAAAGAAGTTCCAGCGCTACCACCAGTCCCAAACATCTCCGCTCGATGATTAACGCCGATCTTGATCGGCACCGTGCCAGTTAAGGTGACCGGAACAGCGGCGTCACGAGCAAACTTGGCTGGATGATTGGCGTAACCGATCGAGTGCGAGCCAATTTTACGAATAACGACGCTCGCCCCGATCTCCGGCAGGACCATCGACGGTGAACCGAAAATCGCCTTTGGCGGGGTATAAGCTGGCGCGTTTCCAGCCAGAAAATCAACTTCAGTGTGGATATTCAAGGCTCTGACCGGACGTTTTTCATGGTTGACAAACCGAAACTCCAGAACATTATCGCCGGTTTTAAGTGTTCCTAGCGGTAGATCGATGGTCATTGGATAAGGTCGGAAAAAGTCGACCAACCGATCGGAGTCAAGCACTCGGTCGCTACCGGAGACCGGCTCGGGCAGAGCCATCTCCTGGCCGTTAAATATCAGCCGATCGCCTACTTGCCAGTCAAACGATTGAAACCCTTGCATTTGGAGAGTGAACATCAACCGCTCCGATGATGCTCCGGCGGTCGAATCGGGCAATTTAATCGTGACCGGCACCCCGTGTCGGGTGGCCTCATTGCCGCCAGCGGCCGTCACATAATTGTGAGTAATGATGTCAGTTACTCCGGCCTTCTTCGGCCCACCAAGGCTGACATTGTCCCAGTGGAAGAAAGTGCTTTTGGCGTAACCCTTCGTGCCATCGTAGACCAGGGGTTGGGAGATCAGGTGATAAACATTTTTGTCCATTCGGACGCGCGGATCAGTCGTTTCGACAACTACCTTACCGTTGACAATAACTTTCATTGACTGCCGGCCAACCTCGACTCGCCAACGGCGCCGGACATTCGGGACGATGTCGAAGTCATTAATCTCCCCGGTCGCCACCGCTTGATACTTATTCTCGGCGTCGATTACTGAGATGCTAACACTCTTGCCTCTCTGAACGACCATTGGCATCTTGGCCGGATAGCCAACAGAGAAACTATCCAAGCGGGCCAAATCCATCCATCTAACTATGTCAACCCGCTCCGGTGAAAAGTATAGATACCAAATTCTACCGCCATCCTCCACCTGATTTCCGACCATCCCGTCAACATCAAACTCAACAAAACTGGTTTGGTTATCATTTATGACTATGGGAGTTCGCGCTCGGCTGGCAGCGGTGGCGGCATAGCACTTTTGGAACTGGGTGAACATATTATGGACATGGAATTGACTGTTGACGAAACTCCCGTTTAGCGCCGGGACATCACAGTACGAGTAACCGCTGTTCCATTTTTTCTCGTCGACCGCGCCAGCTGGCAGGTTGAAGTCGTCGAAGAAGTTGGACGCCTGTTTTTGGGCGGTAACCCGGCTCGGGTCGGCCTTTACGGCGATCGGGGCGGAGTAAGCCGAAGCCACTCCTAGGGAATCGATCGATCGGACTTTGGCGGTATAACTTTTGCTGTTTTCTAACGGCTGGATTTGCATTGAGGCGTATTCGGTCATTTGCTTGTTGGCTTCCGGACTTTCAACCGGTCCCCAGACGACTTGAAATCCCTTACCGGTACTTGATTTCGCTTTCTCCCAGTTCAAAACAACAGTGTGATCGGTCGGGACGGTCTTTAGGTTAATTGGCGGTTTCAGAGAAGCGGCAAACTCCGGCTCAACCTCTCCTTCCTCGAAACTGCGAAAAGTCGCATTGTAAACGGCAGTTGTCAGAACGATGACAACTGCAAACAGGCCAGCGAAAAAGTAAACCTTGGCCTTTTTGGACAACTCAATTTTACTGACTCTTCTAAGCATCATTTGCTTATTCTCCCCCCGGAACATCTAATAATGCATTTAATCATTAACTTTGTCATAGTGTCAAATTTAGCTCGTGGTCTGCATAATGAAGTTCGGGCAAGGTTTAGAATATCCCACAATATGAAACTGACGGCAATCCAGGATTAATCTGGCCGTAGCGCCGTTATCAGCTTTGCTTGGCGAAATTGAAAGCCGAGTTCGAGGAGCTTGGTCGGCAGAACTCGGCGGCTGGCGGTAATCTCTTCAACCGCCGAGCCGAAAATTAATCGGCCGAAAAATTTTGGCCAGCGCCAGATGGCTGGCCGCCGCCAATGCTTGGCTAGGGCGGCGATGAATTCTTTTTGGCGAACCGGCTCCGGCGAAACGAGGTTGACTGGGCCGGAAATCGTCGAATTGTTAATCGCCAATTCATAGGCGGCCGCTAGATCCTGCCAACCGATCCAACTAAACCACCCTTGACGATTACCAAAAGTTGCCCCCAAGCCCAGTTTAAAAAATGGTTTGATGACGGCCATTACTCCACCAGTCGGGGAGATGACGACGCCCTGACGCATTACCACCGTCCGAATGCCAAACTTTTCGGCCGCCTGTGTTGCCGCTTGCCAATCCAAGCAGAGTTTCGCCAGCTCACCTGAACCGGCCGGTGAACTTTCAGCTATCAGCTCTTCGCCGTGATCGCCGTAATAGCCAACGGCGTTGGCGCCGATGAAAACTGCTGGTTTTGTCGGCATCTGTTCGAGCCAGCCGACGATCCGCTTGGTCGTGGCAACCCGAGAAAGATATTTATCTTGGAATTTTGCCGGTGGCCAGCCAAAAATCGGCTGGCCGCAGAGATTAATCACCGCTTGGCAACCGGCTAGTTTCGTCGGCGATTGACTGGCGGCCAGAACATCAACCCGCACAAAATCAACTCCGCTAATCTGAACCGGTAGCAGATCAAAAACGACAACTCGATTTTCGACCTTGAGCCGTTCAACAAGTAAGCGGCCGATAAGCCCCGACCCGCCAAAAATCCCGATCCTCATCTTGACATTTGTCTTATAATTCCCAATAATAATATCACCGCTTTGGACTTCTGGGGCGGAATTCCAGGTTTGGGAGTGGTAAATGTGCTACCAGTGCGTCCCTGTCCGATTCGCTGTCCTGTTCGCCGTCCTAGCGAACCGCCCTGGCCGTCGGCCGGTTCATCACAGGAGCAGGCAGTTTCGGAAGAAGAAGCACTAAAGCCAAGCACTACCCAGCCAGCCGCGGCCCGACAAAAATGTTGCCGCCAATGATTGTTACCATCC
>CAYIGA010000003.1:0-38473 GCA_964362925.1 uncultured Candidatus Saccharibacteria bacterium
CCTTGGGCAGGTCTGGGTAAAAATAATTCTTCCGCGCCCAAAAGGTAGTCGAAGCAACCTGGCCGCCTAAAGCTTGGCCGAGTTTAACTGTTAACCAAATCGCTTCTTTATTTAATAACGGCAAGGCCCCGGGCAAACCGTAACAAACCGGGCAGACGTTAACATTAGGCTTGGAATTAAACGGGTCGTTTTTGCAACCACAAAACATTTTGGTTTTGGTTTTGAGCTCAACATGGATTTCGAGGCCAACGGTCAATTCGTATTCAGACATTGTCGTCCCCGAAGTTCAAAATGCAAATCTCAAATCTCGCTTTTCCCCGCCAGCTGGCGGGGAAAAGCGACCGGAGCGACAAAGTGACAATGGAAAATGTAAAATTATTAACTTTGAGCTCTAATCTTGAGTTTTGGGTTTTGAGGTTTGAGGTCAGTTTCATTGCAAGCTAATTCCTCTCAAGGTCGAGACCGTCTCTCGATATATCCTCATATAGGTTGGAAGTTCCTGCTCGGCGACAAAACTGCCGTTATCGTGAACCAATTCGTTCCGTTTAATGTGAGCTTTCCAGATTTGGTTGTAAGCGTCGCGGGGAAATTTGGCTCGGAGGGCTTTGAGTCGGTCGGCAAAATCGGCGCCAGCGGCCAATTGTTTCAATATTGAATCAATTAGTTTATCAGACTCGATAATCGCTTGCTTGAAAGCAAGCTGGTTTTTTTGGTTCGAAATTGTGTCGATTTGTTTCTGCCTGGCTTCAATATCCAACCAATCGATTTTTGCTCGGGTTGAATTCTTGCCGCCTAAGAGCCAGTTCCAAAGTGACATCACTTAATTACCTCAACAATCCTTTCTGCTCTAGCGATTTTCTGGCTAACGGTTTGGCCAATATAGAGAAGAGCGATAGTGACTATTGATACCAGTATCAGCCGCTTCATCAAGCGGATCATTGGCGAGCGAGCGACAGCTTCCCTTTGTTCGACCTGGTGCCTTTGCTCAAGTAACTGTTCAACTTTCGCCTGTTTTTTAAGTTGGGCCCGTTTACCCATTATGCGGTTTCCTTTCGTGCCAGTCTGTTTCTTGTTGGTATTGCTTCGCCACTGATAATATCAGGTTTTCTCCGGCTTTGGCGGCAATGAGTTGGGCGCCGATTGGCAGGTTGTTCTGGCTAAACCCGCAGGGTAGAGACAGCGCTGGTACCCCGGCTAAATTAACGGCAACTGTTAAAAGATCGGACTGATACATTTCGACCGGATCGCTTTTGGCGCCGAATTCAAACGGCAAAGTCGGCGTCGTCGGGGTTAAAAGCAAGTCAACTTCCCGGAAAACCCGTTGGTGATCAATGCTAATCTTATCTTTTACATTAACCGCTGTCTGATAGTAAGCGTCGTAATGACCGACCGACAAAGCGAAAGTACCAATTAATATTCGACGCTTGACCTCACTGCCAAAAAGGGCGCGGGTATCGAGATAACGTTCTAATAGCTTTTGGTTGTCTTTGACAACGGCTTGACGATAACGGATTCCGTCGTAACGGGCCAAATTGGCCGAGGCCTCGGCTGGCAAAATGACGTAATAGGCCGGCAGAGCGATCACGACCGACGGCAAAGAGACATCGATAATTTTTGCACCTTTGGCGACTAGAAAGTCGACCAAACTCCGGACGGCTATTTTAATTTCAGGATCAATTTCCAGTTCCCAAAGTTCCCGGGGCAGTCCAATTTTCAGTTTAGATAGATCGGTTTCAACCGATTGGTAGCGGTAATCAAAAGTTGTCTGGTCGTTTTTGTCTTCGCCAGCCAGTGAAGCAAAAACTTTCTCGACCGTTGCCGCATCTCGAGCAAACGGGCCGATAACATCGAGCGACGAGGCCAGAGCGATCAAACCGTAACGGGAAACGGCGCCGTAAGTCGGTTTCAAGCCGGTCACGCCGCAAAAGGCGGCTGGCTGACGGATCGAGCCGCCCGTATCTGACCCAAGCGCCGCGTCGCAGAGATCGGCCGCGACAGCCGCCGCCGAGCCGCCTGACGAACCGCCGGGTACTCGAGTAGGATCCCAGGGATTTCTGGTTGGCTCAAAGGCGGAATTTTCCGTGCTAGAACCCATGCCAAACTCATCCAAGTTAGTCTTACCAACCAAGTCGGCGCCAGCCGCTTTGAGGTGTTTGATGACCGTGGCGTCGTACGGCGCCACAAATCCCTCCAATATTTTGGACCCCGCCGTCGCCGGCCAGTCCTTGACGAGAATATTGTCCTTAATCGCTATTTTTACTCCCTTGAGGGGGCCATCACCACCAGTGATGGGTTTGAGTCCCGGATGCAAAAAGGCGTTAAATTGATCAGTCATCGGCCGCCTGGCCAAAGACCGCCGGCACTTCTAGTTGACTATTTTGCCAAGCCGGGGCTAGAGTCTTCAAATCCGCCAGCGACAGTCGAGTACTCGATTCTTCGTCCGGACGAAGTTTGGCCAATGGTACTGGTGCTGTTTGTTCAGATGACGCCAGGGCAGATTTAGTAATCGCTGACAACTGATCAACGAAGCTCAAGATTTCCGGCAGTTGTTTGGCAAACTTTTCCTTCTCAACATCCGACAAAGTCAGCCGGGCTAATTTGGCCAAATGGTCAATCTCTGCTGGTGATAGCTCGCTCATATCTTGGTTGAGTATACCAGGAGAAAAATAATGGCTCAAATAGTTGACTTTATGAGCAGGGTATGGTAACATGCCAGTATCACATTTACTAGCCAGAAGCCATAATATGGCACTAGCCCCACCGTTCGTGGGGCTTTTCTTTAAAAAAAGAATATCGTGAAATTTTCCCCAAGCCTTCATTGCCTAGAGACTGGCTTAATCAGTTTGAGAAATTCTTCCTCGCTTAAAACCTTAACTCCAAGTTGGTTGGCTTTCTCCGCCTTGGAACCAGGGTCTTGACCAACGACGACGAAATCAGTATTTTTAGAGACCGAGTCGTTGACATCAGCACCGGCCTCTCGAGCTTTTTGTTGGGCCACCGAACGGCTGATCGTGGCTAAAGTGCCAGTAAAAACAATTGATTGCTCAGCCAGTTTACCTTCGCCAGCCGAACGACTGGGCTTGGTCGGGGCGACAATTTTGACCTCCTTCTGAAGCCGATCGATTAAGTGCTGATTCTCTTTTATCGCATAAAAGCGATAAAGTGATTCAGCGACGACGGGGCCAATATCAGCCACTTGTTGCAATTCCTCTAGTTTGGCCAAGCGGATTTTATCGAACGACCCAAAATGCCGAGCCAAGGCTTCGGCCGTTTCTACGCCAACATGTCGGATGCCGAGGCCATAGATAAATTGGCTTAAGCCGACTTTCCGGCGCGACTCAATCGCTTCAATCATTTTTTGGGCCGACTGCTCGCCGAACCCTTCAAGTTGGGTAATATCGCCGACCTTAAGCTGGTAAATATCGGCTTGATCGGCAATCAAACCGGCATCGTAAAGCTTGTCGATGACTTTTGGCCCGAGACCGACAATGTCAAAGGCGGCTTTAGAAGTGAAGTGGCGGAGCTGTAAAATCCGTGAGCCCAAACATAATTTATTGGAACAGCGGTAGGCCACCTCAACCTCTCTTCGTTCAATGTTGTGCCCACAAACAGGACATTTTTTGGGAAAATGAAAGGCTTTTTCTTGACCGGTTCGTAATTTTTCAACTGGCCCGATTACTTCCGGAATAACATCGCCCGCTCTTCGAACAACGACCGTGTCGCCGATTCGGATATCTTTACGTTCGATCTCGTCTAGGTTATGAAGAGTGGCTCGGGAAACGGTCACTCCTCCGACTTTAACCGGTGATAATATCGCCACCGGCGTCAGGGTCGCTTGTCGGCCGACTTGGACGACAATGTCCTCTACTCTAGTTGTCACTTCGCTTGGGACGAACTTAAAAGCAATTGCCCCTCGGGGCGCTTTGCCAACAACACCTAAGCGTCGAAATAACCCTCGATCGTCAAGTTGAACGACGACGCCATCAATCAAATACGGTAGACCGTCACGGATTTTGGCGGCGTGTTGCTGGAAATCTAAAATATCTGACAACGAGCTGGCAATTTTGTTGATTTTAACGCTGGCCGGAAACCCAAGATCCTCTAACATATTATGTTCATAATGATGCAACTCTACTGGCTCGGGCAAAATTAACTGATAAGCCAGGAAACTCAAGTCTCGCTTGGCGGTCAGTTTGGGGTCAAGCTGACGAACGGCGCCAGCGGCGGCGTTACGGGGATTAGCAAAAAGTGGCTGGCTCTTCTTTTCCCGCTCGGCGTTCAACTTCTCAAACGATTTCTTCGGCATATAGATTTCCCCCCGGACTTCAATCTTGCCGTCACTGTTCTGGCGTAGTTTCAGCGGCACGGCTTGAATGGTTTTGACCTGCTCGGTGATGTCTTCACCAGTATAACCATCGCCGCGCGTTGCCGCTTGGTAAAATATGCCATTGCGGTACTTCAAACTGCAAGCCAAACCGTCCATTTTCAGCTCACAGTAAAATGCCGCCTTGTTGACCGTTTGATCAAGCTTAGTGATCCGCTCTAACCACTCGACTATTTCCGCTTCCGAAAAAGCGTCGTTTAAAGATAGCATCGGCTCTCGGTGAGTGACTTTTTGAAATTTCTTCAGCGTTTCCCCGCCAACTCGTTGAGTTGGCGAGTCGGGGGTTAATAATTCGGGATAATCTGCTTCGATCTGTCGCAACTCTCGCGTTAACGAATCGTAGATGGTGTCTGTTACTGTTGGGTCATCGAGGACATGATAGCGATAACGGAGATCGTCAATTAGCTGACGCAATTTGGCCGCTCGATTGCCGATATTTGGCGGCCCGGCTTGACTCATATCATCGCCCGGAGACGCTTGACTCGTTCGTTGATCGGCGGATGAGTCGAGAAAACCGTCGCTAGCCAGGACGCTTTGTGTTCGTCAACCCCAAACGGCTCATTTATATAAAGGTGGGCGGTCGCTCGATTGGCCGAGCGCATCGGTTTTTCGTACTGTTCGATCTTTTGGAGGGCCTCGGCCAGACCTTCGGGAAAGCGAGTGATTAAAGCCCCGTCGGCGTCAGCCAGATGCTCTCGCTGTCGGGAAATAGCCAGTTGAATCAATTTGGCGGCTAAGGGAGCAAGAATTGCTAGGAGAATGGCGATTAACATTGCCCAACCGGACGAGCGGCTGTCTTTACTGTCACTGCCGCCCCAAAAAAGCGACCGGAGAAAAATATCAGAAACCAAGGCCAAGGCGCCAACCAGGGTGACGGCGATCGTCGCCACCCGAATATCGTAATTTTTAACATGTGACAGCTCGTGCGCCAAGACGCCTTCCAGCTCCCGCTTGGACAGGATCGCCAGCAGGCCAGTGGTGACGGCGATGACGCCGTGCTTAGGGTCACGACCGGTGGCAAAGGCGTTCGGGGCCGAGTCGTCAATTATGTAAACCGCCGGCTTGGGCAGACCGGTGGCGATGGCCAGATTCTCAACCAAATCGTGAAGTTCGTCGTATTGCCGCCGATCGGCCGGTTTGGCCATTGAAACGGCTAAAGCGATTTTGTCGCTGGCAAAATAACTGACCCAGGCCTGAACGACGGCGATCACTACCGCTACCGGTAGAATCACCGGTTGGTCAAGATAGTAGCTTAATCCCCAGCCAATGCCGATTAGCAAACCAAAAAAGATCACAAACAGGGTGACCGTCCGTCGCTTGTTGCTGGTGATTTGACCGTACATCAGATCTTAATTATACCTGAAACACCCCCAGGAAAATCACTTGGCGATCAACCCCAGCAAGGCCAAGACAAGCATGGAGGAGTGACCGCTAGAAACTAACCTTGACCGGCTCTTTTTCGGCGGCGTTGGCCGACTCGAAGAATTGGCGTTGTTCAAAACGAAACATTCCGGCGATAGCGTTGGTCGGAAACTGCTCGATTTTGGTATTGAAATCGCGAACAGTACTGTTGTAAAACCGGCGAGCGGCTTGGATTTTGTCCTCGGTGTCGGTTAGCTCTCGCTGAAGCTCCAGAAAGTTACTGGATGATTTTAAGTCCGGGTAGGCCTCGGAGACGGCGAAAAGTGACTTTAGGGTTTGGGTGAGCATATTTTCGGCCGCCGCCTTCTCTTGAAGACCCTGGGCGCCCATCGCCTTGGTCCGGGCTTCGGTCACTTCCGTCAGGACCGACTTTTCTTGCTTGGCGTAGCCCTTGACCGTTTCGATCAGGTTAGGAATGAGGTCCCAGCGCCGCTTGGTTTGAACATCGATATCGGACAAGGCCTCATCAGCCCTATTTTTCAAGGTAACCAGGCCGTTGTAAGTCGCCCAGAGCCATAATATAACTAGAACGACTAAGCCGAGAATGATCCAAAGAATTGTTGTCATGGTTTAATATTAGACTTTGACTAATCTATTTGCAAGCTGTCTATCGGCTTGGAATCTAAAAAAGGGAAGATCGATCTCCAGCCGGTTTCTGAACCACGCAAAGACAGGAATAGTAACAATAACAGAGTCGCGACAATCACTAGCAAGGCTCCTAAAATAATCAGCAGCGGTGTTCGGAGCTGTTGAGCCGCACCGCCTGTCACGGCGACAACTTCTTCCGCTTCTTGGACTGTAATGAGAGAACTGTCGTTCATAATAACTAACTACACAATAACGAATTATGTATCAGATAGTAAAAAAATTCGGTATACTTAATCAGAATTCCGTTATTCTTCGCCGGAATACCACGAGTAGTAACCCGTCGATGTTGCTTCTAGCTCGCTTTTCCAAAATGAGAGCTCTCGCCGACAAGCGGCTCGACATCGACTCCGTACTCGCTTTCATTTACTTGCTAGTTCGATTGCTTTGGCCAATACTGGATCACTATCGACTTTTTTGTCGCCCTCGACGGCCACGTCTGGATCGATGCCTTTTTTACTGATCTGGCGATCGTTAGGAGTGAGCCACTCGGCAATTGTCAGCCGCAAACCGGCACCGGCTTTGAGCGGGATAATGTCTTGAACCGAGCCCTTGCCAAAAGTTCTCTGTCCAATCAGCGTCGCTCGTTTATAATCCTGGAGGGCGCCAGCCAATATCTCGGCAGCGGAAGCCGAGCCGCCGTTGATTAAAACAAACAAGGGTGTATTAGGTAAAACAGGAACGTCGGTCGAGCGAATCAGGTCGGTTCGCCCGTCTTTATATCGTTCCTTAACGACAACATTAGGGGCAATGAACTGACCAGCAATTGGGGCAACGTCATCCAGATAACCACCAGGATTATTCCGAAGATCAATAATCACGGCCAAAGGACGACTTTTGGCCAACTCAGCAACACTCTCTTTTACCAAAGAGACAGTGTCATTGCCAAACTGGTGGATTTCGAGATAGCCGATGCCGCCTTCAAATATCTTTGAATCAACACTTTTGACCCGAATTGCCTCGCGGGTAATCGTCAGCTTGATCGGATCGCTGATTCTTAGTCGAGCCACTTCCAAGCTGACCGTTGTCCCTTTAGGGCCGCGAATCTTCGAGACCGCTTCGTCTATGACCATTTCAGTCGTTGATTCGTCACCGATTTTCAGAATAATATCTTTTGGCTTTAGCCCAGCAGAGGCCGCCGGGGAGCCGTCTAACGGCGCTACGACAGTAATCAGCCCATCTTTTTGGATTAGTTCAGCGCCAATACCCTCAAATTCGCCTTTGAGTTCGTTGTCCAAATCCTTTCTTGCCTGAGCCGGCAAGTAGCTACTGAACGGATCGCCCAAGCTTTGGACTAATCCAGAAATAGCACCCTCGGAAGCTTTGGATTGATCAACCGAGCCGACAAAACGGCGATTGATGATGTCGTAAACTTGCCAGAACTGGTTTAAATCCAATTTTTGCCGGCCGTTTGTGACGGTTGTACCGAGAACATAGCCAGCGAAAAGGACGAACAGCAGCGCCAACGTCAAAAGAATCGGGCGGATATATCTAAACTTTGGCCGAGTTGAGAGTTTTGGTAAGTCGTTTAACGGTCGCATCTTGCTTTGGTATTAGCTCGATAATCCCGCCGCCTTGGAGCTGGCCGTCATTTGAATAGAAAACGATCGATTGACCGGCGGTGAGGGCGCGAACTTCTCGGAAAAATTCGACCGACCATAATTGACCGATTTTGGTGGCTCGAACGACTTCATCTTTTTGACGATAGCGGATTTTTGCCAATCCCTCAAATGTCTGACCAGTTGTTTTACTTCGAGCGAAGTCAAGGGGTTCAACCAACCAGTTAATTGAACCAGCGACTAATTTAGTGTCGAAGGTTTGAGAATCCGACCCGACAATAAGGCGGTTATTCTTGACGTCTTTAGCGATCACAAATAACGGTGGCACGTCCCCGGTCCAATCAACTGATCCGACCGCTAGACGCTGACCGATCGTATAGAGCTCGCTACCTTGATGAGTGGCGACGCGACGACCATCAGTTAAGTGGGCTCCACCAGGTTTAGTTTTGACTCGGGAGGCCAAAAACTGCCGAACTTTAAGTGGCCCGACAAAGCAGATGCCTTGGCTGTCTTTTTTGGTTGCCGTCGGCAGATCGTATTTCTTGGCTAACAGGCGAACCTCCGGCTTGGTCAACTCGCCCAAAGGAAAAATAATCTTCGGCAAAATCGATTTCTCGATCCCCCATAAAAAATATGTTTGATCCTTGTTGGGATCATGGGCTTTAAAAATTCCCCTGTGTTGACCTTTGAATTTTGATTTTTGACATATCCTCGCGTAGTGTCCTGTTGCCATGTAGTCACATTCGAACTGCCGAATCGCCTGCCAGAGGGCTTTGAATTTAATCTCACGATTACAGAGAACGTCGGGATTAGGCGTTACCCCGGCTTGATAACCAGCAAAAAACCGGTCAATTACTTCTTTTTCATAAACTTTTGACAGATTGATAGTCTGAAACGGGATACCAAGTTTGTCAGCTACTGCTCGGGCGTCGGCTTCCTCCTTCTGCCACGGACAGGGAAAATTGGCCGTTCCCAGCCAGCCCAAAATGTAGAAGCCGATAACCTCGTAGCCCTGCTTTTTTAATAGAGCGGCCGCCACCGAAGAATCGACTCCACCCGACATCAACATCGCCACCCGCCGATTACTCATAAGTGATATTTTAACTTGAAAATGGGGCTGTGTCAGCTATTGCTACCCATAAGCTGGAACATCGTCTTAGTAAAGGATTGTCCTTCAGGTTCGATTGTGAAAAGAATTTCCTCTAGCTTTTCCAGACCTAATTCGTAAACTCTTGGCTAAACATCTTGCCGTAGATGCCGCCGTCAACAATGCCGTAGCCGACTCGACCGTAATCTGGACTCAAGATATTCTTCCGGTGCCCTGGCGAACGCATCAGCCCATTATGGGCTAGTTCGACTGATGGGGCGTAGGCAATATTTTCGCCAGCTGTTTCAAAGGTGACATCACCTTTGGTCATCCGGTCAAAAGGCGAGAGGCCTTCCGGATTTTCATGAGCAAAATAACCCCGATTAAACATATCTTGGGAATGAGTCCGAGCGACAACGGCGAGTTTGGCGTCGATGGCCAGTGGTTTAACGCCGGCTTTAACCCGCTCCTCGTTAACCCACTGGAACATTTTATTTTCGGATATTTCATCATTTGAAGTCTCAGCGGTCGTAAATTGGAGGTCAACTTTCTCGCTCGGGTTAATTATCTGCTCGTTTTGAGCCGGCACGGTCAAAAATGTTAGCGATTCCTTCAAATCGCCGCCGACAATTTTGCCAATTAACGACTCAACCGTCGCCGAATTATTAACAAACCGACTGCCTAGAAACGAGCCGCTAACTTCCGATTTCAATTTAGCCGGCACCGGCAAAGATAGAACGACCGTCAATATTACCGAGAGAATAACCACACCTTTGAGAAACGCCGGAATTAAGCCAGCGAGCCGATTAGGCATGGCCTGACGGATCCGGGCGGGGATATTGGGGTAGGTGTAGCGCAAAATCAGCGAGAATATCACCTGATAGACAAACCACAGAATCATAAACGCGATCGGATCGGCCGCTGGACGTTGAATGCCAGTTTTCTCCATGACCAGAGCGCCAAAATAGTGATACCCAAGCAGAGCTAAAAAGATAGTCAGAAAAAATCCGATCAATTCTAAGGTTTGCTCAATGAATCCGCGACGGATGCCTTCGAAAAAATAAAAAAGAAACGCTCCGATTATCGCCAGATCAACCCAGTTCATAAGGGGGAAGAATTAAGAATTTGGAATTTAGAATATTGGATTGATTCTCCAGTCATAATTCTATATTGATCATTCTTAATTCTAAGTTGCTTTGGCCGCTAGGCCAAAGAATTTTATCGCATTAACGGTTGTTGCTTTCAAGACATCTTCTTCGGTAATATTCTTGATCGCGGCGATAGTTCGGGCGACTTCAAAGATTGTTCGAGGATCATTGCGCTGACCCCGCCGCTCTAGCGGCACCAAAAACGGGCAATCAGTTTCCAGAAACATTTGGTCTAACGGCACGGCAAATACAGTCTGCCGTTGACTATCGTTGGCTGGATAACTAACGGTGGCGGTAAAGGAGATGTATAGACCAAGGCCAAGAAATTTTTCCGCCTCATCTTTGGTACCGGTGAAGCAGTGAATAACGCCCCTTGTGCCTGGGTAGTCAGCTAAAATCATTAATAAGTCTCCGTAGGCCTCGCGACAATGGAAAACAACTGGCAGATTCAACTCGCGAGCGATGGTTAGAAACTGTCGGAGAACAGCTTTTTGCGTTTTGGCAAGTCGTCTTGACTCTTCTCGATAGTAATCAAGTCCGATCTCGCCGATCGCCACTACCTTTGGATTAGACTGGACCAATCCCTTCAGTCGCTCTAATTGATCGGCCAATTGAACCAAGGTATGGGGATTAACTTCAGTTGGATGCAAGCCGACCGCCGCCCAGACAAGATCGTTGTCTCGAGCCAGATTGACAACTTTCTGGTTCGATTCAAAATCAGTGGCGATGTTGATGACTCCAATTTCTTCTTCGGCTAGTTTGGCAATCAGTTCGGCTCTATCAGCGTCAAAATTAGGGAAATCAAGGTGAGCGTGGGTGTCAACGGCCAGCATCAGAGCTGATTAGTTAAAACCGTCGCCACGGTCACGCAAATCAGAATAACCAGCGAAGCGACAATCACTCGTGGCCGGATTCTTTCGTGGAGTATCTCCCATGACCCGATAAAAACGATAATTGGCACTAGAGTAGAAACCAAAGTGGTGAAAATAACACCAAGCGAGCCAAAAGCGTAGAAACGGGTGATCATCGACAGCGCCCCAACGGCGCCGGAGATTCCCAGTAACCAGAGCGGTGACTGGCCAATTTCCGAGATTTTCGGACGGTAATATAACAAGAAAAACCCCGCCAAAATAAAGGTCCGGACAGCGTAGAGCGAAATTGGTGAGTAAGAGTAGAGAAGCTCGCGGATAATGATGCTTTCAATTGACATCAGAATAACGGCTAGAAAAAGATTGTAGGCAATTTTGTCTAACTTTAAATGATGTCGTTCGGTTCGAGCAATCAGCATTGCCGAGCTAGCGACCAGTCCGAGAATGAAAATCATCAAGTTGAATTCTTCCCGAAAGAACAGAGCCGCAAGGCCGATTGTCACGATCGGCCCGGTCATCAAAATTACTTCGTGTTGATGAACAGTTTCGCGCTGAAGACTTTGGTAGGCCAGAACGTTCCAGGCGATGGCAATGACGACCATTAGTAATGCTAGGAAAACATTGTTCGGCAACAGGGCCGTGTTCCAATCGATGAAGCCGTAGAGCGGCGTGAAAACAGCGGTGAAGGCAAATAGAAAAGTGAAAACAACCGGTATAAAAATACTCAACGGTACGCTCCGGCGAGAGAGGGTAATTTTATCGATAATTAACCCGCCCCCGGCGGCGACCGCGGAGATTAACGCGGAAATCATAATTCAATAGTAGAACAGTTTATCTGCTGTCAGCAAACTGTCGCCCTCTTTATTGGTTCAATCTCGGAAATAGGGGTTTCGATTTGAGCTCGGTCAGCTGGCGGCGAATTTCCCCGGCGGTTTTAGGCATAAAGGGCAAAAGTATGCCAGTGGCTTCCACCAAGCAACTAACAACTTCGTTAAACTTGGTCAGTTTGTCGTTAGAATTTTCCCAGAGTTTTTCGGCGGTGATAATACTATCGGCCTGATTAATCCGCTCGTTAGCAGTTTCTAGGTGATCTTTAAAATCGAGTTTAGCCACCGCCAAACGGTCGATCGCTGGCTGGGGTAATTCAAATTTGGCAACTTTTTTGCCGATACCGATGACTCGAGCAACCAAGTTGCCCAACCCGTTGGCTAGCTCTCCATTATAAAGAGCGTCAAATTCTGCCCAGACGAAGTTGGAGTCGTCGTAGAAAGACAGTTGGCGAAATAGCAGATAACGAACGGCATCAACGGCCAAATCACCGGCCAGCGCGTAATGATCGAGCAATTCTTGAGGCCGAACGATGTGACCAGTTGATTTGGATAGCTTCCGGCCGTCAACATTAATGAAGCCGTGAACCAGCAAGGCGGCTGGCAGATCTCGCCCCAGGGCCAGAAGAATCGCCGGCCAAACTATGGCGTGAAATTTCAAAATGTCCTTGCCGATAATTTGAATATCGGCCGGCCAGAGCTTCTGGCCGGTAATCTTTTCAATCGAAAGGTAGTTAAGAAGAGCGTCAAACCAAACATAAATAACTTGGCTCGGGTCGTCTGGCACTCCGATTCCCCAGGAATTTTTCGTCGCCGGTCGGCTGACGCTGATTTGCTTAAAGGCGCCGGTGTGAAGAACATTTATCGCCTCCTGACGGCGGGAGGACGGCCAGAGCCGATAATTAATCCAGTCGGCGATTTTCTGGGTGATGATTCCGCCTGGCTCAAAGAAATAGTTTTCCTCCTCAACTTTTTCTAGCGGCTGATTATGGACAAGGCAGTGATTGTCGGCGATCTCGCTTGGTTGTTTAAAGGCCTCGCAACCGGTGCAGTAACGTCCCCGATAAATTCCCTTTTTTATCTGGCCAGCTTGAAGCAGGGTCCGCCAGGTCTGCTTGACAAATTCCTGGTGGGTCGGGTCGGTCGTCCGAATAAAATAATCGAAGCTCAAGTCAAACTGCTCTTTGAGGGCAAGGTATTTGCCCGAGATTTGGTCGGCGAATTGTTGTCGGGCCAGGCCGGCGGTTGTCGCCGCGCTGGCGACTTTGGCGCCGTGTTCGTCCGTGCCAGTTAGAAAGAAGGAATCTTCTGACTGACTTCGCCAGTGGCGAGCGAAAATATCGGCCGCCAAAAGCTCGAACAAAAAACCGATATGCGGCTCGGCGTTGATGTAGGCAATCGAAGTGGTGACAAACTTTGTTTTCACCAGTTAATCGTAGCCGACTTCGGGGTAAAATTAAAGCCGGGTAAATTAAACTGGGGGCGGAACCAGCGCCCCCGGCGTTGTCTTCTGTCTCGCCACTCGAAGAAAGTCACGAGCGGCTAATTCGTCGTCTTCGCTGTATCACCCCCCCATCGGTTTGGCCAGCCTGGCCGCTGTCCACCAGTCAAGGGTTGTCACCTTGACTATAAAGAAATCTTACACCATCTCGCCGCTGAAGCAAGTATCGTTAACAGCTATCAAATTTAGCGACCTAGGGTCTTTCTCGGATGGATATCACCCCGAAGGACGATGACGAATTCGCCTCTTGGCTGGGAGAAGAGTTGTTTCAGCTCGGCCGGAGTGCCAACCCGGATTTCTTCAAATTTCTTGGTTAATTCACGGCCGACGATTAGGGTTCGGTCGGCGCCGCCAAGGGCAATTAGCTGGTCAAAAAGTTTTGACAGTCGCGGGGCGGTTTCGAATAACACCACCGGCTGGTCGTGGGAGAGGATTTTTTTCAGGAAGGTCTGGCGGCCTTTCTTGGTCGGGATAAAACCGGCAAAGTAAAACTCGTCCACCGCAATGCCGGCCACGGAAAGAATCGCGGTTACGGAGGAGGGGCCGGGGATCGGCACGACAGTAATTCCCGCCTCTCGAGTCGCTGCCACTAACTGGCCGCCCGGATCTTGAATGCCTGGCGTGCCGGCGTCAGTGACATAGGCAATATCAAGACCCGATTCTAGCTCTCTAACAATCTTCTCAATTTTGCCCAACGAGTGAGCGTGAAAACTTTCCAATGATTTTTTTAGATTAAACCTAACTAGGAGAATTTTCGTTCTCCTTGTATCCTCACAATAAATCTTGGCAACATTCTTTAAGGTGTCAAGCGCTCGAAGGGTTATGTCCTCCAAATTGCCGATCGGCGTGGCAACGATATATAGAGTCATCGTTTTTGAAGTACCTCTGACAACTTCAACCAGTCGTCCAGGGTTAGAACTTGAGGTCGAACCAGCGGCGCCAATTTGAGAGCGGTAAATATTTCCAGAACGGCCGATTTGGGCAAGAGCAAATCGCGGGCCAACGAATTGACCAAGGTCTGCCGCTTATGACGAAAACCAGCTTCGACCGCCGGCCAGTAAATCTGACTGGATCGGTTTTCTGGTAGTAATGTCAACTTGATAATGGCCGAGTCAGTTTTTGGTCGGGGGTAAAAACTGCCCGGTTTAACCGTCCGGACAATTGTAGTCGTAGCGGCCGCTTCACAGAGCAGGGTTAAGAACCCTCGCTCGCTCGAACCAGGCTTGGCTGTGATCCGCTCCGCCATCTCTTTTTGGACCAGCAAAACGACTCGAGTCGGTTTTTTGTCTAATAAAAAAATCTTCCGCAAGAGCGGCGAAGTAATTGAGTACGGGATGTTGGCAACGATCCGGTACGGACCGACCAGAGTGACTGTCCAATCGACTTTCAGGGCGTCACCGTGAATAATTTTAACTTTCCGGCGTTTTTTAAGCCGGAGGTAATGGACTAATTCTTGGTCGGCTTCGATCGCTAAGACAAGAGAGGCTCTTTTAGCTAGATCGTCCGTTAGCGCCCCTAATCCTGAACCAATTTCTACCACCACATCGTCTGGTTGGATTTCAGCCGCCTCGATCATATCGCGGACAACCGACTCATCAACTAAAAAGTTCTGCCCTAAAAGTTTTTTCGGCAGTTTCTTGATATCGCGTAAAATCTCGGCTGGCTTCATCTCAAGAGAAAGACTATAGATTTATGATTACAGAATCAAGAAGAATTGACAGATTCTAACCTCTAAGAAATCGGCCCCGACTCCGATCAGTCAGGGCCAGGGGTCACGGGGTCAAATCGTCACAGGCAGTCATAGTAGTCGGTCGATGACTGTTGTCTAGCATTTCGTTCGGCTTCTTGGCGTTTCCAGGCGATGTGCTGGACGACTTTGTCGCAAAACTCATCAACGCTCAAGCAGAAGAAGCAGTACCAGTACCGACCGGCCTCGAAGACGAAGCGCTGATCCGCGTTTGGCTCCTTGCCTTGAGCGAAATGGGTCTGGAGCTGTTGGTCGATTAATCGCCATTGCTCGTCGTCACCGCGAGAGGCAAACCGCTCTTGGGCCAGTTTGAGACAACTTTTGAAAGTAGGAGCGACCGCGTTCCATTCCCGTGGTGGCTGCTGGTCAGCGAAGCGGTTCATATGTGACTGGTCGTAACAATAAACGGTCTGACCGGAGAAACGACGACGAAGAGCCTTGAACATTCTAGCTTCAACATCGGCTTCGGCCCTTCTAGACGCAGCGTCAGCGGCGTCAACGCTCTTCAAGTCAGTACTCCGGACGATCGCCGACATACTGAACCAATCTCGGTCAGATTCGGTTGCCTTAGGCACAAGTTTTTACCTTTCCGATTTCAGACTAAATTGAGTCTACCGCATTAGAGACAAAAATCAAGGCGTTGGCCAGCGAGAACGATATCCGTGCGCCCAGGCCCAGGCGGTAACGTAGATCTGACTTTTGGCCTCCCAAACGCTGGCCCCAGCCAGGCCGGCTTTAACTGATACCAAGTCCCAAAGCCCCGATTCGTACTGGAGAAGGCCTAAATATTTTCCGCCCGAGCCAGAAGAGTTGGGGTGACAATTACTTTCTCTAATAATTCGGTAATAAAGCCCGTTTGGGTCGATACCATTTCGTTTACCAGCATCAACAACCCAGTCTTTTAAGCCTAGGCAGTGGCTCGGTACTTGGTTTAATCCACCTTGGCGGACGACGGCCAAAATTGGATCAGCTGTTGTTTTGGTCGATTGAAGCGTTTTGCTAACTAACTCGCCGTCTTCCCTAATTAAAAGGTAGACTTTTTCCAATTTACCGTTCTGGCCGGCCTTGATCACCGTTTGAGCGCCAACAAACTGGTTGTAATCTTTTTCAATTTTGGTCTGGTGCGGTACGATCTCGGTTTCGGTTACGGTTGTTCGAGCCACTCTAGTAATAGTAACTGTCATATCTTTGGCTAGCGACGTCGCTAGCGTTGGGGCAATTTTATCATCGACTCCGAGCTCGATCTTTTTTTCCTTGAACAGATCGCCAACGGTGGTTTGCCAAGTTCGCAAAACAAATTCCTTTTTGCCGTCAATCAATGATATGGGCAATGCCCGATGAACGGTGATGACGGTGCCAAGACCTAAACTCGGGTCGGGGAAAGACGAGACTTTATCTTCAGGAAAATAATTAACTCCGACGGCTTGAAAAGCCTGGGGCAAAGAATCGGTTCGAGCAACAACTGAGAAAACCTCGGTTGGATTAGAGTCGGTCGCGGCGCTAATGAGCGTGGCGTCTTGGGCTAGAACTTGGCTTTTTTGGCCGTCAGGTAGAGATAAGACAAATAAGGCCAGTAGCCCTAACGCCGAGAACCCTAAAACACCCACCCCCCACTTCTTCGTGGTCGTCATATTTGTCGCGCAGTTTCTACACTAGCGCACGGACAACTTATGTCAATGTCGGACAATTTTGTAACGGAAGTTGAAGAATACTAGTAAAAAAAGGATGACATCAGTGCCCCATAAAAGCGGTTGGGTTGACCAACTGGCTAGAAAAAATAACGGCAGTAACTGGGGCAAGAGGAGCGGTAGAATCTTCAAAAAACTGGTCAACTGGACTTTTTGTTTGTGAGCCCCGAAATATTCCTCCCAACCAGGGCTGATAGTCCTGACATAGCTAGCTACCGCTTCCATCGTCATTTGATTAGCTTGATAGTTAAAGGTTAGTCCGGCAAAAACAATCGGAATCAAGAGAATAAAAAGCTCAAAATCCGCTGGAATCAATAATTGTTTGAGCCAAAACGCGGCGACGAGAAATATTCCTCCCAATAAGACAGCCAGGTTAATTATCTGGTGAAGAGCCTTAGCCCGTTCCAAAATCTCATCTCGCATATTGCCTAAATCTTCTTGGTTGGTGACCATTCAGATACTATACATCCAATGTTTCAAAAGCCCTAGAGCCGATCAAGCAGTGATTCGTCGATTTCGCCTAAAAATCGACTTGGCAGGGTTGAGGTCAGGCCGCCGTGAATAATTCGTTGACGGGCATGAGTCAGATAGAGCCGTTTTTTGGCTCGAGTCATGCCGACATAACAAAGTCGGCGTTCTTCATCGATCTCGTTATTGTCGTCAAAGGAGCGCAAATGGGGAAACAGCCCCTCTTCCAAACCGGTCAAAAAGACAACCGTAAACTCCAAACCTTTCGATGAATGGAGGGTCATTAAAGTAACGGCGTCCGATGAGCCGTCGTAGTTGTCGACATCGCTAACCAGCGCTACATGTTCTAAAAATTCCTGACATTGTTCAAATTCGCTGGCCAAATTAAGCAGTTCCTCAACGTTCTGCCAGCGTTCCTCGCCCTCGAGCGTGCCATCTTCGACAAATTTCTGATAGGCTACTTCTTTGATAATTAGCTCTAGCCCGGCCAAAGGGGCGGCGGCCAGGACTTTCTCTCTAATCCCAGCCATTGACTCAAAAAATCGTTCCAATTTCTGGCCGCCTTTTTTAATCGTCACCGGGCCGATCCCTCGCGGCGGGACATTAATAATTCTGGCTAAAGCGACCGAATCGTCGGGGTTAAAGATGAAACGTAAGTACGACAGCATGTCTTTGATTTCCTTCCGTTCGTAGAAACGAACCGCGCCAACCAAGCGATACGGTAGACCTTCAGCTAGCAAAATTTCTTCCAGCACTCGCGACTGAGCGTTAGTTCGATACAAGACGGCAAAATCGTTCCAGTCGTAACCTAGACTCCGTAATGTCCGAATCTCACTTGAGATAAAATCGGCTTCAGCGTAAGCGTTAGCAGCCTCAAAAACGGTAATCGGTGGCCCGGCTTCGTTGTCGGTCCAGAGTTTTTTGTCGCTCCGTTTTTTGACTTTGTCGATGATGTGGCTGGCGCCAGACAGGATGGTTTTAGTCGAGCGGTAATTCTGTTCCAGTTTGAAAACTTGAGCGCCGGGAAAGTCTTTATTGAAGTTTAAGATATTCTGGAAACTTGCCCCTCTAAATGCGTAAATCGATTGAAAATCGTCACCGACAACGCAGAGGTTTTTGGTTTTAGGGTTGGTCAGTAGTTGAGTCAGCCGGTATTGGGCGTGATTGGTATCTTGGTACTCATCAATCATGACATAACAAAACAAATGCTGGTATTGAGCTCGAATACCGCTATCAGTTTCCAACATCTTGACAGTCGTCATGATCAGGTCATCAAAATCCAACCCTCCGACTTTATTCAACTCCGTTTGATACTTCTTGTAAACCTCCAGCGCTATCAGTTGAAAATGGCCTTGAACGTACGGCTGGTACTGCTCGGGCGTCAATAGCTCGTTTTTAGCCGAGCCGATAATCGATTTAATTGCTGGCGGCGAGTACTGCTTTGAGTCTAAGTTCATTTCTTTCAATATTTGGCGAATGAGCGACAGGGTATCGTTGGTGTCGTAAATGGTGAAATTTGGGTTTAAACCAATCTTGATCGCTTCGGCTCGTAAAATCCTGACACAGATCGAGTGAAAGGTGCCAACCCATGGTAACAGACGCCGGATGACAAATTGGCTATTTTTAACTGCCAGTAAATGCTCTTGGCCAAGTAACTTTAGAATCCGCTTCGCTAGCTCCCCCGATGCTTTATTGGTAAAAGTAATACAAAGAATTTGATTTGGATCGGCCAGTTTTTGGTCGATAATATAAGCTAAACGGTGAGTCAGACATTTGGTTTTACCGCTACCAGCCCCGGCAAAAATCAAGACCGGCCCTTCAGTCGCCCTAACCGCTTGTTGCTGGGGCAAATTAAGCAGGGCAAAAATATTCTCGGCCGATTCCAGCATTTGCTCTCATACTAATGATATCGACCTAATTTAACCAGGGGAAAGAAAAGCTCCCTAGGCGTCTAAGGAGCTTGGGTCGGGTGAGAATTCAACTATCAACCGGGTACTTTCCGGAAAAGCAAGAGAAGCAGAAGCCAGCTGGCCCTCCTGGGACCGCGTTCAACATTCCGTTTTGAGACAGGTAGCCAAGGCTGTCGGCGCCGATCTTTTGGCGTATTTGCTCAACCGAACGGTCGGCGGCGATTAGCTCTGCGTAGGTCGGGGTGTCAATCCCGTAATGACACGGACCAACTATTGGTGGCGAGCTAATTCGGACATGAACCTCTCTAGCGCCAGCATCGCGAACCGCCTGGACTAAAAGTTCGGTCGTCATCCCCCGAACGATCGAATCATCGACCATCACCACATTTTTACCAGCCACCACCTCCCGGACAACATTGTATTTAATTCTGGATTGAAGCTGGCGGTTAGACTTGGCGGGCTGAATAAATGTCCGGCCGATGTAGTGGTCACGATTGAAGGCGTTGTCGGGACGAATGCCCGACTCTTGAGCGTAGCCGATGGCCGCTTCATTGGCTGAATCCGGCACCGCGAAAATCAAGTCTGCCCCGGGTGTTGGATGCTCTTTAGCGAGCTGGATTCCCAACGAACGACGAGCTTGATTGACCGAACCGTTGAAGATGAGACTATCCGGCCGGGCAAAGTAGACGTGCTCGAAGACGCAACGCCTCTGCTCGGCAGTGGCAAAGATTGAGCTATTTAGCCCCCCTTTGCTAATCTTCAGAATCTCCCCAGCTTTAATGTCACGACGATAATTGGCCTCGACCAAGTCAAAGGCACAGGTCTCTGACGCAACGATGTAGCCATTCCCCAGCTGACCCAGAGAAAGTGGCCGCCAGCCGTAACGATCGCGGACAGCGAACAGGGTCTGGCCGATCAGGAGCACAAGCGAAAATGCTCCTTGAAGTTGGATTATCGCGTTTTGCAAGCGCTCCTCAATCGAGGCGCCCTCGGCCCGAGCGATGAGATGAACGATCACCTCCGAGTCGATCGAGGAGCTGAATATTGCCCCGTCGGCCTTGAGACCTTGGCGCAAGGAATCGCCGTTAGTCAATGTCCCGTTGTGAGCCAAGGCGATCCAACCATCTTTTGAATCGATCAAGAGCGGTTGAATATTTTCAACCGTCGAGCCGCCACTGGTACTGTACCGATTGTGACCGATGGCCGTTCGACCAGATTCAGAGTCGAGCGCTTCAACGCCCAGGGCCTCGATGACTAAACCCAGCCCTTTTCGAATGATTGGCTGATTCCGGTTGCCTAAAACAACCAAACCGGCCGCTTCTTGGCCTCGGTGCTGTAGTCTGTGTAGCGCCAGCCGAACGACATTAGACACCTCTGGAACGTCAAATGCCCCGACAATACCACACATTTTGGTCTCCCTATCCCTATTTTTTAACCCCAAACAAACTACGGCGAGTGTAACCAATGTCTCTTGAAAAGTACAATTACTTAGAGCTAACCTTGGATTTGCGGTCAATGTCGTAGAAGCGAGCCTGCTCGGTTTTGAAAAGCAGTTCAACCTCACCGATTGGCCCATTTCGATGCTTACGAATGAGAACATCAACGATACCTTTTCGTTCAGTATCTTTATCGTAGTAATCTTCTCGGTATAGAAACATCACCACGTCGGCATCTTGCTCTAAACTACCGCTGTCTCGCAAATCAGATAGTTGGGGCATTTTTTTATCTCGACTTTCAACGGCTCGGGATAATTGCGACAGAGCAATCACCGGCACCTTAAGTTCTCGAGCAATCGCTTTTAATGACCGAGAGATGTCCGAGACTTCCTGAACCCGATTGATCTCTCCGTAACCGCGACGGCCTTCGAGTAGTTGAAGATAATCAACAATTATCAATCCAAGTTTGTTTTCGGCCTGCAAGCGACGGGCTCGAGTCCGTATTTCAATCGGCGTTAAGATCGGAGAGTCATCGATAAAAATCGGCGCTTCGGCCAAAGTTCCCATCGCCATACCGATGGCCGGAAAGTCGTTTTCGCTTAAATTCCCCGTCCGCAGTTTCCAGCCGTCAACCATCGCTTGGGCACACAAGAGTCGATCGACAATCTGTTCGCGCGACTGTTCCATCGAAAAGAACCCAATCGGTACTTTAGCTTTAACGGCGGCGTTTAAGGCGAAATTAAGGGCGAGGGCGGTTTTACCAACAGACGGTCGAGCGGCGAGAATAATCAAATCTGACGGCTGAAAGCCGGAGAGTTTGTTATCCAAATCTTTGAAACCCGAGGTTACGCCCCGTAATAGCCCCTTTTCGCGATGAAGACGGTCGATCCGATCAAAACTTGCCGCCAGAATATCGGCAATCGGCAGAAAGTTATCGGCCACCATTTGGCGCGAGACATTAAAGAGCGCCGACTCGGCCTCGTCCATAATCACTTGAATCTCTTTATCCTCGTCGTAACCCAGTTCGGCGATTTTTTGACCGGCCGTCAAAATCCGACGCAAAACCGATTTGTGTTTAACGATCTCGGCGTAATGAACGACATGGAGAGCCGTCGGCACCGAGTTAACTAATTCGGCTAAATATGCGGCGCCGCCGATCATATCGAGCTCTTTGACGGCCTCGAGCTCGTTAGTTAAGGTGACTAAATCGATCGGCGAGCGTTTTTCGTACAGCCGCAGGATTGCTCGGAAAATTGCCTGGTTAGCTTGACTGTAAAAATCTTCGCCAACTATCATATCGGCGACTTTATCCATCGCTTCTTTGTTGACTAAAACCGCCCCCAAAACCGCCGATTCAGCTTCCAGATTCTGGGGCGGTAATTTACCGATAAGTTTATCGCTGGCCATTAATCACTCATACTTCTAATCAAAGTTACAATCAATGAGAACGAGTACATTCTCGATTTATTCCCTGGGGTCATAAAATGTCGCTCGTTGCACTCGCTCGTCTCTCGCTTGAAGCTCGAGATGAGAACGAGTACATTCTCGATTTACTTCCCTGGAGCTGACAAAATGACCGAGTGTTGGAAAGTCTAAAACAGACAAGGTTTTAAGGCTTAACTAGCTTGTAATCATTCATTTATCTCAAAGACCTCGATGACCGTGCTTAAGAGATCCTCTTCCTTGTTGACCCCAACGTCAAGATCAGGCTTAACCAAACACTCCAAAACCAGTGAGCGACCGGCAACTTCGGATGCTAGCAACTCAATTAAGTCACGATTTTTTCTCTCAAACAAACGTTCCGAATAAAACCGAAATTTAACGGTGATATTCAACTTGTCGTCGGTGATGCCATCAAAATGAGCCGAGCTGACAACGGCGTAAAGAGCGTGGTTTTTTTCGTGGACGGAGGTAAGAAAATTCGGCCAAAAAGCTCCGGAATCGTTACTCTTGACTGGGGTGGCGCTAACGGTGTCAACGGCTGGGGCGGTGGTCGTCTCTTTTTCGCTCAAATCGGTGATTGTACTGGCAGCGGGCGGGGTGGCCAATATTGTCGAATCGGATGAGGCAGTTTTGACAGTCTCTCGTTTCAACGCCGCCGAGATTAAGCTAGCAGAGAGTAAGGAAGTAGTATCAACCGAGTGACGAGCTCTAGCCAAGGCCACGAGCAACTCCTCTAGTAAAAGCGCCGAGGGCGCCACGTCAGTCGTGGCAGAATCAAAAATCCGTTGACGGCAACTATCGGCCATCTCTCGAACTAAAACGCCGATGTCTAGTCCCTCGTCGACAAATTTTTTAAGTAAACTGGCCACAATTTTCGCCCCTCCAGATTCGATTGCCAATAGTAACTGGCTAATTACTTCGGCGCTCGGTAAGCCAATGGCGGCTCGCAAACTTTCGGCGGTTAAATTTTTTTGACCGCTAACATTGTCGAGCAAAGCTAAGGCATCTCGGTACGAACCGTCGGCCCGTTCGGCGATAACTTGGGCGGCCGAGTCGTCGAGTTTTAAGCCTTCTTTAGCCGCTATTTCATGAAGAACAGTGATAATTTTGTCTAATGTTGCTCGATGGAATTGGTAACGTAAACAACGGGAAATGATCGTCTCTGGGACTTTATGTAATTCGGTCGTCGCTAAAATGAAAATGACGTGGGCTGGCGGTTCTTCGAGGGTTTTTAAGAAAGCGTTGAATGCTTCCCTGGTTAGCATATGAAACTCATCGATAATGTAGACCTTGTAACGCGACCGAGTCGGGGCGAAGGCGATTTTCTCCCGCAGATCACGAATTTCGTCGATCCCTCGGTTACTGGCGGCATCGATTTCGATCACGTCAACCGACGAACCATTCTGGATCTCTAAGCAAATATCGCACTTGCCACAGGCCTCCTCCTTAGTTTTTTTGCCGACACAGTTAACCGCCCGGGCCAGTAAACGAGCGAGGGTGGTTTTGCCCGTTCCTCTCGGACCAGAAAATAGATAAGCGTGACCAACTTGGTCGGTCGCAAGCATAGCCGAAATCGAACTACGGATGTGATCCTGACCCAAAAGCTCGGAAAATTGGTTGGGACGATACTTTCGATACAGAGATGACATGGTGTTTTGATACTCCCAAAATTAGAGGGAAAGTTCAAAGGATTATTTATTAATAATTCAGGCGGTTGGACCGCTCGAGCTTGAGCGAGGACCAGGGGGCCTAGTCTTGAGGCGGCCCCCTACTGCGAGCAAGTTTTACTTGCGAAAAGCGAGCGTTAGCGACATCCCCTCGCGCTCCCTACCCCCGCCCGCTTCCCTTTGGGGAGTGGGGAAAACAAAGAACAGATCCGGAAGTGTCGCGGGTTCTGTTCTTTGTTTTCGGTTAAATTGTATGGGGGTATATAACAAGGAAGACTTTTGAAGTCCGTATCAGACCGCTTTTGCGTCCTCCTTTTAAGGAAATTTTAGTCCGTAAGTCGTGTATTCTTGATTCATAATTCAATATTCTACATTCTTTCAGTTTACTTTGGTAAACTGAAGTCATGGAGGGAAATGGCCGTTACTAACGATGTCGTTAAAACTTTAGCCAAGAGAACTGGTTTGCCGCCGTTTCGAGCCCGGGCTTATTTAAAAGGCGCCACTGATATTATTGGCGACACCTTGGCCGAAGGCGACAAGCTCGATCTGTCTGATTTTGGTCAATTTAAATTGTTCCGTTTGCCGGCTCGAAAAGTCCAGACTAGTATTAACGGCCAGAAACAGACGATTGCCTTGGCGGCTACGACCACACCTGACTTTACTGTTGACGAAAAACTTCAAACGTTTATCGGTCAACCGATCGAGGCAGTCCAAACTGACGTTGACCAAAACTTTCGGACCGGCTCGCTCCAAACCCGCCAGTCCGATATTCAGTTTATTGAGCTGGCCGGTAAAACTATCCCGAAGGAAATATTGAGTCAAATCCCCGAAGCTCTTGCCCGTAAGTATCAAGTTGTCCCGTTCGCTCTCAAAGACAAGACCCTCTACATCGCTATGACTGATCCGGAAAATGAGGAGGCCTTAAACACCATCCGTAAATCGTCTGGCAAAAGTGTTGAAGTTTTCATAACCACCCAGGACGATGTTAATCATATTCTCGATCAGTACACCTCGCTCCAATCCGATCTGAACGAGTTAGTAAAAACAGGTGAGGAGTTGGAAACAGTCGACGAAGAAAAGGAAAATAAAGACAAAGACGAGGAGATTACCGAAGCTTCACCGGCGGCTAAAATTGTCGCCTCGCTATTGAAGCGATCAGTTCGGGAAAAAGCTTCAGATATTCATATCGAGCCGCTGGAAGAAGAAGTGCAGGTTCGTTTTCGAGTTGACGGCGTTCTCCGGAAAGTTTTGACCCTACCGAAACAAATTCAATCCGGCATCGTCTCGCGGGTGAAGATTCTCTCCAATATGAAAATAGACGAGACTCGCTTACCTCAAGACGGCCGAATTCAAATTATGCTTGATGGCGAAAAAGTCGACTTTCGAATCTCCACTCTGCCGACTGTCAACGGCGAAAAAGTCGTCGCCCGCGTCCTAATTCACTCGAAGGGCGTGATGAGTTTCGAAGATCAAGGTATCCAGGGCCGAAACCTAGTTTCGATAAACGATAATATTAAAAAGGCCCACGGAATGATTCTCGTCACCGGTCCGACTGGCAGCGGTAAATCAACAACGCTCTACGCCATTATTAATAAGATCAAATCTGACGACATCAACATTATTACAATGGAAGATCCAGTTGAGTACCGAATGCCCCAGGTCAATCAAAGCCAGGTCAATTCCAAGATTGATTTTACATTCGCCTCGGGCTTGCGCTCAATTCTCCGTCAAGATCCAGATGTGGTTATGGTCGGTGAAATTCGCGACCGCGAAACAGCCGATATCAGTATTAACGCCGCCCTGACCGGTCATATTGTCCTCTCAACACTACATACTAACGATTCTGGCGGCGCCATCCCCCGATTACTCGATATGGGTATTGAGCCGTTTTTGATCACTTCGTCACTTAACGCCGTTGTTGGTCAGCGCCTATGTCGGAAAATTTGCGACCGCTGTCGGAAAGAATCTGACATTAAGCCCGAAGACTTGGAGGCGGTCAAGAAAGAAATAGACGATCTGCCAGAGCCAGAGAAATCCGCCGCCAAGAAAGGTGGCAAGTTTTACATCGGCGCTGGTTGCGATGCCTGTGGCAATAGCGGTTATAAGGGGCGAATTGGCATATACGAGATTCTGAATATGAGCGAGCCGGTCAAAGTTCTAACTCTCCATCACGCCAGTACCAGCGAGATAATGACCTTAGCCAAACAAGAGGGCTTAATTACGATGAAACAAGATGGCATTCTCAAGGCCTTCCAAGGATTAACAACAATCGAGGAAATCTGGCGCGTTGCCCGCGATTAGGATGCCGATTTACTCCTATCAAATAAAAAAGCCCGGGAAGGTCAAAACCGAAAAAGGAGAATTAACCGCCGAGAATCTGCCCGAAGCCAACAAGGCCTTGCGGGCCAAGGGTTATATTGTTTTGCGTATCGCCCCTTATGAAGAGCGATCTAATATACTATTTAACCTATCTTTAAAGCGAAAAAAAGTGCCACTGAAAGAAAAAATTATATTCTCCCGCCAATTGTCGGTCATGATCAAGGCTGGTTTATCAATTATTAAAGCCCTGGAATCATTAAGTCGCCAGACCGAAAACAAGTATTTCCAGGAGGTTATTCACGACCTTATCGACCAAGTTAAAGGCGGGGTGGTGATATCAAAAGCAATGAAACGACACCCGAAAGTTTTTGCCGACATTTACACCGCTGTCATTAATGCTGGCGAACAGACCGGCCAGCTTTCGGAAGTACTGTTAAATTTGGCCGAACAACAAGAAAAGGAAGCCGATCTAATCGGTAAGGTTAAGGGGGCGATGATTTATCCGGCCATCATCTTCTGCTTGCTTATCGCCGTTTTAATTTTAATTGTCGTTTTCGTCATCCCCTCACTCCAAACTATTTTTGCTGACTCTAATACCGCCTTACCCTTGCTGACTCGAATGCTCATGGGCCTAAGTGTCGGTATTCGCCGTTACTATTGGCTTATTATTCCCGCCCTAGTCGGTCTGTACTTTCTTCTTAGACTCTGGGCGGCGACGACGGCCGGACGAGAAATTTATGACAAAGCCAAATTTAGCATCCCTATCTTCGGCGCCTTGACCAAGAAAGTCTATATGGCTCGGTTTAGCCGAACGATGGCGATGCTAATTAGAGCCAGTTTACCGATTTTGCAATCGCTGGAAATTATTCGTAAAACCATCAGCAATATTCACTACGATCGGGCATTCGAGCGGATTGGGCGGGAGGTTGAGTCTGGAAAAGCAATGTCACTTTCAGTTAGTAAAGAACGTCTCTTCCCGCCGATGGTCAGTCAGCTGATTAGTTTAGGTGAAGAATCTGGCAGTATGGAGTCGGTTTTGCTCGATATCGCTAACTTTTACGATAAAGAAGTTGAGACGATGACGAAAAATCTCACCACCTTACTTGAACCAATAATGTTGATTGTAATGGGCGTTGGGATTGGCTTTGTCGTTGCTTCGGTTTTGGGCCCGATTTATAGTTTGGTCAACGCGTTCTAGGAATAACCTGCGGTTGGCGACGACAATTTCAGCAAAGACTTTAAATGACTTCGCCAAGATCAGAGCTCCGACTTGACCCTTGCCCCTTGATACTTAATACTTAAGTCTATGGAGGGGATTTGGGCAAGGTAGTTGTTGGTGTTGATATCGGCCACGAGACGGTCAAAATCGCCAGTCTTGAGCATTTGGGTAAAAAATTCCGTCTCCAAGGAATGCACCTAGCTAACATACCGGCCGGTTCTTGGAAGGTTGACAAAGTCGACAATCTCGACGAAATCGCTAAGACGATTAACGAGGCGCTCCGAATCGCTAAGCCACACGCCATCACTTCTCGAAAGGCGATGTTTGCCTTGCCAGAGTCGGTCATCTTTTCCGCTACTTTGACGATGCCAGATTTACCAAGTCACGAGCTGGAAAAGGCTCTGCCGTTTGAGTTGGCCGAGCGTTTATCGATTGATCCTGACGACTATCATATCGATTACGAAAAAATATCCAGTCGGTGCCTGCCAATCGATCAAACAACGGCGACTAAATTGACCAACCAAGACAGTCAGAAGGCAAAAAATCTGGCCGCTAAGTCGACCGATTCAATCAGAGATTCTAATCCAAAGACGGCCAAAGGGCCAGCGGAAAATGTCGCTCCCGAGAACCCGGTCATAGCCGTCTTTGCCGCCGCGACCAAGAAATCATTAGTCGACTCTATCGTCGAGCTCTGCGCCAAAGCTCACCTCGAACTAGCTGGCATCGATATCAAACCGGGGGCGATTATTCGTTCGGTCATGCCAACTAACGACCAAAAAGCCCGGATTATGGTTGATATCGGTGTTGGTGGGACCGGAGCATCGGTCGCTGAAGGCCGGAGTTTGCGGGTTACTTCTACTGTCCCTTGGGGCACCCATATGATTGCTCAAACCATTACCGGCCCCGTTCCAGACTTACACGAGCGGCTGGCGTCGGTCTTTGACGAACTAGTTCATGTCACCAAATTTTTTGAGAACCGAATTTGCCCCGGCGTAAAAATTGAGCAACTGATTATCTCCGGTACCGGAGCCAGTATTCCTAATATTGCGGCCGTTTTCCAGAAAGAAACCGGCCTCTTAACAACGCTGGCCGAACCGTTTAAAAACGTCGATACTCATCATTTTCCAATTCCGCTAGGATTAAGTCATACCTTCGCTGACGCGATTGGTTTAGCGATGAGAGACGATGAATAGAATTAAGAATTAAGAATATGGAATATAGGAGCGAAGCGACTCAATTGTTAATTCTTCAAACCGGAGGTTTGGTATGATTAATTTAGTACCACCGGAAATAAAACAACGTAAAGGGGTCAAGTCGCTCATTTATGTCATTACTTCAATCTATTTTGTCCTCTCGGCAGGCTTGGTCTTGGGGTTAGTTGGACTGGCGACCTATAATTACTCGCAAAAGATTTACTTGGGTAGCCAACAAGCCGAGTTAGATCGACTTAATGTTGAAAAAAATAAAAACAAAACGCTCTTCGACCAGGCCGCTTTTATCGAAAGTCGAGTCAAAAACGCCGCCACCTATCAATCTAGTTATGATTGGAATCAAGTTTTAAACTCTATTGCCGAGTCTTCTCCTATAAACACTCGCTTGACGGCGCTTAAAATCACTACTGACCCGAGCAAACCACCAACAATTACCCTTAACGGCCAATCAGCCGATCGCCGAGCGATTATTCTTTTTAAAGATAAGTTGTCAATCACCAAGCCCTTTAGTGGCGCTGATATAACCGCTCTGACTGAGTCGACGGCCGGAGCGAACAAAACCTACACCTTCACCATTAGTGTCTCAATTATTAACAAATAAATAATGCGACACATCCTTGCTAGCCGGTATTTTCTCATCATCACCGCCCTGTTTTTGGCGGTCACCATGACTATTATTTGGTTTTTCTTTCCTCCCGTCCTCAAAACCTTCAAAGACATTCGGGTTACCACCAACTCACTAACCGATCAGATTGAAACTAGCCAAATCGACGGAGTCAGAGCTAAAGATTTAGTCGTGGAAGAAGCAACACTAGCCAGTCTCTACGATAAGGCGTCGTTGGCTCTACCTAGCTCACCGTCAGCCGACCTCCTCTTACTCCAACTTGATGGCCTAACCAAAAGTCTCGGGCTTGACGCTACCATCACCGTTCCTTTTTCGTCAACGTCGCTGGCTAATCAAGTCGCCGCTCCGGCCGCGCCAACTAATGACAACGACATCAAGCCAGGAAGCGGTTCAACGGGCGGATCACAGCCGATCATTAACCCTTCGGGCACCGGGACAAATACCGATTGGTCGCTCACTGGCGACTGGGACTACCCAACGACTTTAAACCTGCTGACCAAGTTAAAAACATTCAGCCGTTGGAACGCCGTCACCAGCATCGACCTAACGAGTACGGCCGAAAAATCAACTACCACGATCAGTGGTAAGGTTTATTGGACACCTACGGCCAACCTCCAGTTGACTGGATCGGCTCAAGATCTTCTAGATAAAGCCAAAACACTGTTTGATAGTTACCAATCCTACGCCACCGTCCCAGACGTAACCAAGGAGGGCAATTTTGGCAAAACCAATCCGTTCCTACCTTAATCGAGATTACAAAAAAGGTGGCTTTACTTTGATCGAGGTTATTGTTGACGCCTTTGTTATTACTGTTATTTTTGGGGCGGTTATCGGCAGTTTTTTGGTCATGCTTGGCGCCACTAATTCTGGTAAAATCCGGACGTTGGCAGGAGCGCTGGCCAACGAGCAGTTGGAGTACCTGCGTAATTTACCGTACGACTCGCTCTCAACTCAAAACGGCACCGTTCTCCCTCATGGCAGTATTCCCGATACCCAGACCGTGAATCGCGGCGGCGTCAGTTTCACCCTCAATACAACGATAATCTTCGTTGACGATCCGTTTGACGGCTGTGCTATACCTGGAGTACAAAGTCAATGGAACTGTACCGACGGTGACACGTCAAACGTTAACGATGTCGTGCCGGTAGATTACAAACGAATTAACGTTGAGGCGCTGAAAGTGGGCACGCCGACTGTTTTAATTAAACTTTCCAGTAACGCCGCCTCTAAAGCCGCCGAAACCCCATCTCAAACGGGCATGCTCCTCGTTAAAGTCATTAACGCTCAAGGGCTACCAGTTGCCGGCGCGATAGTTATGGTTAGTCTGCCCGTCGTGGGGGGTATATTCTTGACCGGCACGACCAACGAACAGGGTTATGTTTTCATCGCTAATTTACCACCGGAGAACCAAAACGGTTATCGAATTGTTACGACCAAAGCCGGTTTTTCCTCGGATTACACCACCAGCCGAACCGCTCAAAACCCTAACCAAATTCAACCCGATGTTGATATTAATGTCCAGCAAGTGACTATCCAGACGCTGGCGATTGACTATCTGGCAACTCTCCAAGTGACTGTTACCAACGAGACCAATCAGATCCAGAGCGGAGTTTTAGTGACCGCTTCTTCGGCCAAGTTAACCGCCAACAATCCTGACACACCGAAAAATATCGCCGAGCGCCAGACCGATATTAATGGGCTAGCGACCTGGCTTGGTTTCGAGTGGGATTCTTACGACTTGATAGCTCAAACCGGTTATTACGTCGTTAGCACTAGTCCATATCAGCGGGTCGCCTTAGCCCCTGGCACGACCCTGCCGGTGGCGATGGTGATAACGACTAACCCCAACTGGCCCCGCCTCGTTAGCGTTAGCCCCGCCTCCGGCACGAGCGGCTCGACCGTTGAAGTGATTATCGAAGGCTTCAACTTTACCGCCAACACCACCGTAATCCTTCGTAAGACTGGTTTTGCTGATATTCTCCCAACCTTAACAGTGGTTGAACCAGATAATAAATCAGTGACAGTGACTTTTAATCTTGCCGGCACGGCCGTTGGTGGCTGGGATTTGGTCTTAGATTCCAACGGACAAATCGTCACCCAAATTGGTGGATTTATTGTCTCGTAGATGTCGCCCTACAAGCTCGCTCTTTTAAAAAAGAGAATGACCGGTCGAAGCGGCTTTTCAGTCCTCGAGTTGCTCTTGGTAATTTTTATCGTCTCGCTCTTTGGCGGTCTTGTGACCAACACCATTATTAAGAGCTACGCCAATAACCGTCTGGTCGAAGCCCAATCGATCGTCCAAACCGAGCTCAATCTAGCTATTGATCGCCTTAGCCGGGTAACGCGGAGCTCAACGCTGATTATCCAAGCAACGGAAACCTCCCTTAAAATTCGGGGCTACCCTAATGTCAACGATGTCGCCCCGAGCGAGATTAATTTTTACCTTGAAGACGGGGCGATTAAGTATTCAGTCGTCCCACCGACTGGAAGTGCCCCTAATTACACCTACAACTCCGATGATGCCAAATACTACAAGTTGGTTGGTAAAACCACCAATTCGATCCTCAACCCAGTTTGGCGCTATTACAACGACCAAAATATTTTACTCAATTATCCGGCCCAAATTGCCAGCATTAAGGTTGTCGAACCAACTCTGTCGGCTTTAGACATAAACAATATCTTGAAAAGTCCGATCGTCGTGACAACGAAGATAACCTTGCGTAACTTTAAAACTAATCTCTAATGATAAGTCAAAAATCAAAAATCAAAGGTCAAAAGTGGCAGCCTGGTTATTTTCTGCCGATGCTGTTGGCCTTTGCCGCCGTCATGTTGATTACGACCGGCGCGATCATGTCTTTAAATTACAACAATTATTCAGTCGTCAAGCGTCAGGTTAAGTCCAATCAGGCCCTAAGTATCGCCGAAGCCGGCATCAATTATTATTTATGGCATCTGTCTCACAACAACCTCGATTACTGCGACGGCCAGTCCTGTACCGGCCTCGGTCCTTACGGGCCGTACAATCACATTTACAAAAACACGGCCGGGGAAGTTTTGGGTAGTTACAACATTACTATCACCCCACCGCAGAGTAGTAACACCGTTGTTTCCGTCCGGTCTGACGGCGTTACCACTAGCGGTGAGAAACGAACCGTCGTGGCAACGCTTGGTATTCCGTCGTTTGCCCAGTACTCCTTTGTTACCAACTCCGAGGCGTGGTTTGGCGATACCGAATCAACCAACGGCTTAGTTCATTCTAACCGAGGTATTCACTACGATGGCACCGCCAACGGCGTTGTCGCTTCAGCCGTTAACACCTACGTTCCGGCTAGTTGTTTCGGCGGCAACGGCACGACCAAAAACGGCGTTTGGGGTCTCGGCGGGCCGACCAGTTACTGGCAATTTCCAGTGCCGACGGTTGATTTTAATCAACTTACCTCTAATTTGAGCGATTTACAGACTGCTGGAAATGCCAACGGTATCTTCTTGCCCACCTTGCTGAACGCTCAAAACCAAAAAACTCATAGCGGTTACGCCGTTCGTTTTAACGCTGGCAATACCATTACCGTCGGCCGCGTTACCGCTTCGCTCGATAGCGGCGGTACTACTAGCTCATGCGTCAGACACGGTCGCTATCGATCATTAATCCAATCGGTGATTTGGGAAGGTACTGATCGCGCCTTACCAACTAACGGGGTGATTTTTGTCGCCGATAACGTCTGGGTCTGGGGAACAATCGGCGCCCGAATAACCCTTGCCTCTGGTCGCTTACCGGCCACCGCCAGCACCGACACAAACATCTTTTTGCAAAATGATATTAATTACACCGTCAAAAACGGTTCGGTCGCTTTAGGACTAATTAGTCAAAGTGATTTAGTCGTTAACTCCGCTTCCGAAGACGATTTGAATATCGACGCCTATCTATTAAGCCAAAAAGGTAAGGTTTTTCGACCTTATTACCCATTTAACACCAAAACTAAAATTAGTGTATACGGCGGTATCGGCTCCTCATCTTGGTGGACGTGGAGCTGGGTGAACGGTAGCAACCAAATAATTTCGGGCTATCGAACCACCGTTCAAACTTACGACAACTACTTAGCTCTCAATCCACCGCCCCAATTTCCAACGACTGGCTCATTTGCCGTTCTCTCTTGGAAAGAGGAACCAATTCTGTAAGGCCTTTGGCTACTAGGTCCTAGCAACCGGCAAAAAGGCAAAATTGGGACATAACTAGTCGACTCTTTCGATTACCGCGCCTAACTTTTGGAGGTTATCAACTAAATTCTCGTGACCGCGATCCAAACTATCGGCGTTGATAATCGTTGAACTCCCCTTGGCAATCATCGCCACCATAATTAAGGCGACAGTGGCTCGGATGATATAGGGGGCGACGACTTGGGCGCCGGTCAACTTGTGGCCGGCGATCGTCATGACCCGATGAGGGTCTAAAATGGTGACATTAGCGCCGAATTTCAGGAGCTCGCTCGTCCAAAACAAACCTGACTCGTACATCCAGTTGTGAAACATGGCGCTGCCAGTTGGCGATTTGAGCGCCAGAGGAATAAACAACGGCAACATATCGACCGGCAGAGCCGGCCAGGGCTGGGGACGAACGAGGGTGGTATGAGCGATATCCTGGCCCATATTTACTTCTTGTCCAGCTGGGACAATGGCGGTATCGCCGGCGAAATCAATCTTAAGATTAAACTTGGCAAATTCTCGATTGATGGTTTTAAAATAGCTCGGCATAGCGGCGTGAATCTTAACACCGTTGCCGGTGCAGGCGGCCAAAGCCAGATAGGTAGCAATTTCGTAATGGTCGCTAAGTATTTTATAAGTGACTGATCGAAGTTTTTGGCCGCCTTTAATGACCAGAACATTGGTCCCAATGCCAGTGATATTACTTCCGGCGGCGTTTAGAAAGTTACTCAAATCCTGAACACTCGGTTCGGAAGCGGCGCCAACAATTTTGGTTGGACCAGCCAAGGTGACGGCTAACATAATCGCGTTTTCGGTCGCCGTTGGACTCATCTCCGTCAGCCAGATTTCGCTGGCCTGGGCTTGAGTGGCATCTAGTACCACGCCATTGTCAGATTCGGTCACTGTTACCCCGAGATCCTTAAAGGCCTGGAAGTGGGCGTCAGCTGGCCGGGAGCCGAGAGCGCAACCGCCGGGCAAAACTTCAAACTCGGCCTGGGAAAATCGGCCGAGCATTCCGCCCCAGAGCAGAGCGACCCCTCGCATATCGCCGAGATCGTCTTCGGTCAGGATTTTATTGCTTAAGTGTCGGTTATCGAGACTAATCGTCCGTTTGACTTTGTCGCGGCTAACAATAGAACCAAGACCTTCCAGTATTTTGACGATCAGGGCAACATCGCTTAAGTCGGGAATATTTTCCAAATTAACAATGTCCTGGAAAAGAACCGAGGCCGACAAGATCGCCACGGCCGAATTTTTACTACCCGAGGGGGTAACTTCGCCAGCTAAAACCTGGCCCCCTTCAACCTTAAAATTCATCTATCAGGAGCTAAGCCTCTGATGGCTTCGCCGGTTGTTCTCCGGCATTTGATCGGGGTCGGTCGATTAAAGCGCGGACTTTTTGGATCACCTCGCCGGGCATTGTTTCCGATTTGACGATGTAGTCGTCGGCACCGCGAGTGACCGATTCCATCCGCTCCCGATCCTGTATTAAGGCCGTCAAGACGATAACCGGAATGTCTTTGGTTTCAGATTGTTCTTTAAGTTTTTTCAAAACATCGAGACCATTGATTTTCGGCATCATGATGTCGAGTAGAATTACGTTGGGATGACTCTCGGTCGCAATCTGGAGAGCTTCTTCGCCATCTTTAGCCGTCACGACTTGAAATCCCTCGGTTTTAAGCCGCTCGGTATACATCTCCCGCAAGGTCATATCGTCGTCAACCAGTAGAATGCTTTTGAATGTATCGGTCATGATACCATCACCTTATCATTCGTGGTGTTTGTTTCAAGATGTTACTAAATCTTGCGGTAAACATCCTTACGATGAGCGACATTGAGAAGTAGGATTGTGCTCTCATCTTGGTACTCAAAGACTACGCGCCAGTCTCGAGTGATCCGAAAAGAGTACCGATTCGACATCACTCCCGTCAGTCGCTTGGTATGGAGCAAGAAATTATTAGGATCGTGTTTGAGCAACTCCAGGAGAATCGCCAGCTTCTCCTGTTGGGCTTTCGGCAATTTTGGACTGGTCTTGGAAAACCGTTCACTTTCGAGAACTTTTGGCATTGACGCGACGGAGAAAGTCCTCGCTGGTAGTAAATTCCGTCAGTTGGCCAGGATTTTTGGAAATTTCCAGCATTTCCGCTACAAACTCTGGTCGATATTCGCCTTCGGGGTCGGTTTGATTCAATTCGACGCTACGACGCAAGACCGCCACTTCTTGTTGGAGTTTTTTAACTTCTTTCTCAAGGACAGCCAGTTTGTTCATGTATATATGATAACACAAAAGACAACGCCGTTTTCATCTAAGTCGCCAAATGAACCCAATGGCTACGTCTTAACCCTACTCGACTTCGCCACAATCGCTGGTATGTCTTTGGCGCCAGTCTCAATCTGGGCGGCGCTGATCGGACGCTCCAGAATTGCCCCGGCCACTTCCTTCGGTAAGTGTTGAGCAAAGATTAAACTCCTCAAGTCTGCTGCTATCCTGGGTCGAGACACACAGGGTTGACTTACCGCTTGTCTATCCTTACAATGCCCGTATGCTCTTTAATATCGGGCAAACTACTCAAGAAGAGGTGTAAGTATGGGAAAAGCCAAGCCAAAATCAATACTCGCCGAGATACTCATCGAGATAGCTCCCAGAGTTGGTGCTCGAGTAACTCTCGAGCCAGTATGGGGATATGTCGGCCAAATAACATACGCAAGTGGTGTTAAACGCTACTTTCGTTCGTCAACCCTCGACATCAACCGAATCGGCGCTTCCGACATCGCTAAAGACAAGGGCTACGCCAAGTACTTTATGCGGTTGGAAGGCTACCAAACAATACCTGGTGAAACTTTCTACTCCAAGTCATGGGCAAAAGCAATACAGTCAAAAAAAGACATCGACGCAGCCTACAGATACGCCAGCCGGATCGGCTTTCCGGTCGTGGTTAAGCCCAACAGTCGAAGCCAGGGTAGTGGGGTAATGAAGGTCCACAACAAAACCGAGTTTTACCAAGCGGCACGCTCGGCATTTGCGAAAGACAACACAATCCTGGTCGAAAGAGCAATGACGGGTCGAGAATATCGCATTGTCGTCCTTGACGATTCGATCATCTCAGCCTACGAGCGCTTCCCTTTGCAAGTGACCGGCGATGGCCATTCAACAATTGAGCGCCTACTTAGGAGTAAGCAGAAGTTGTTTGAGCAACTAGATCGCGATACCAGGATTGACTTCAGCGACCCAAGGATCAGGACGAAACTCAAAAGACAAAAGATGACCCTCAAATCAGTCCCGAAAGCAGGGGATGTCGTCATCTTACTCGATAACGCGAACCTCTCCACGGGTGGCGAATCGGAAGACGTAACCGACATCGTTCATCCCGACATGGCCAACCTTGCCATCTGCCTAACCAAGGCCATGGGGCTAAGACTCTGTGGTGTCGATGTGATCGTATCCACTTCAATCGATCGATCGCCGAAGAATAGCTACCACATCATTGAGGTAAATTCCGCCCCCGGACTAGATCACTACGCGAGTCTCGGCGACAAACAAAGGAAGGTTGTCGAGGATCTGTACTTGCGGGTTCTCAAAGCTATGGAGTATTAACCGATACCGAAAGTCACCACGGCCAAGCAACTTGCTTGGCCATTTCCTTGATTAAAATCATAAACTCGACTAGTCTTTACCCAACGATGAATGGCTACCAACCGTATTTTGACGCCGTCAAATTTCTGGAAAGCTTGATCCCCCCACCTGGCAGTAAGCACCAAAGAAATCATCCAGACATTTTCATCAAACGAACAAGAGCGCTTCTCGGTGCCGTCAATTACCAATTCGGCAAAACCAAGTTTATTCACCTGACTGGCACTGCTGGCAAGGGGTCGACTGCCAATAATATTTATCAGTTACTCCTGAAAAACTCTCAACGAGCCGGACTGTTTACCTCGCCGTTCGTAACCACCACCATCGAGCGCATTGCCGCAAACGGTCGATACATTGACCCCTTAGTTTTCGCCAAGCTAACAGAAACTATTAAGCCAGCCATTATCGCCGTCCAGCAAAACTCTGGCTACGGTTGTCCAACGTATTTTGAATGTCTTTTGGCTATCGCCCTACTCTATTTTAAGCAAGAGTGCTGTGAGTATCAGGTAATTGAGGTTGGCATCGGCGGTCGGTACGACTCAACCAATATAATCCCCTTGCCAACCGTTGTTGCCATTACGAATATTGGCTTTGACCATACCGAAATCTTGGGTAAAACACTCCCGAAAATAGCCCACGACAAGGCCGGAATCATCAAAACTAACTGTCAATTCTTTACCACCGAGAAAAGATCAAGGCTATTGTCAATATTTAAAAGAATTTGTCAGCAACAAGGCGCATTCTTTCACTCGGTTGCGGCAAGCCCCCAAAGTGCTGAAGAGACCAATTACGACCTAGCAAAGACTATTGTTCAATCATTGGGGCACATGACTGTCGCTCCCCTGATTAATATACGCCCCTTGCCGGCTCGATTTGAGCTTGTCAATCAAAGCCCTAGGGTAATCATCGACGTTGCTCATAACCCAGCCAAGATGCAATGCACTGCCGTAAATTTAGCTGCTCAAGAGTACCGTCAGTGCCATCTCGTCATTGGTCTATCTGTCAATAAAGATATTGAGGCCATCGTCAAAGAGATCGCGCCTTATGTCGATAGTATTTGTGTAACGGCCTTTCGTAATGCCTATCGTTCTGCCGCCGACCCAGGAGTCGTAGCGAATAGGATCGGAAAATATACCCGCCGGGGAGTAAAAGCGGTTATTATTAACTACCCGGTCACTGCCTTCAGGGCAACGCTAGAGAAAGCAGACAAAAAAGATCTAGTTTTAGTAACGGGCTCATTTTATTTGGCCGACAATATCCGCTCTCTCTTTATTCCAGAGGAAGAAATTTTAAAAAACCGAATCGGTTAAAGCGATTGTACTATGTGTTTGCTTGCGATGAGCTATATCTCGGAGCCCTTAGAAGTATGTGGAAGTAATCGCTAACGGTGCGGAGACAGTGTTTGTATCGACGTTTTTCTATACCAAGCAGGATATGCTTGGGAAGTCGCTTACTAGCGACTATAGT
>CAYIGA010000004.1:0-9046 GCA_964362925.1 uncultured Candidatus Saccharibacteria bacterium
ATTGGGGCGGAGGATCCGGCTAAGTTGGCCGAGTTTTATAAGAAGACATTCGGTTGGGAGGTTAATGAGTGGGGCGACAGCGGCTATTTTGTCGTCGGTAAAGAAGAAGATCGGTCAGTCGGAGCAATTGGCGGCGGGATTATGAAGCGTTACGAGAGCGAGAAGACCATCAATACAATCGAAGTAGAGAATCTGGACAAAGCCATTGCGGATGTTGGGGCGGCTGGTGGCAAGATAGTCAAACCAAAAGCCTCGATGCCACTTGGTGACGACACTATGTGGTGGTGCTATGCCGAAGATCCGCAAGGCAATATCATCGGCTTGATGCAGATGGTCAAAAACGCTAGATAGTCTTATGTTGCCAGCAAGTTTCTACGATTGGCTGGCCAAACACTCGCCAACGATCGCCCGCTGGAGTCTGTTTCTAGTCTACTTTTGGTTTGGCATTCTCAAAGTTTTCAACCTTAGTCCAGCCGAAGAATTGGTAACAGCTTTGCAGCACCAGACGATTCCCTTTATTCCGTCCGACTTCTTTTTGGTGGCTTTTGGCTTTTTTGAGTGCCTGATTGGCGTCTTATTCCTAGTTAAAGGGGCTGAAAAAATCGTTTTCCCACTGTTTATTATCCATATAATCACCACCACCCTGCCGCTGTTTTTACTGTCTAGCTTCACCTGGCAATATTGGCTAGTACCGACTCTAACCGGCCAGTACATAATTAAAAATATCGTTCTCGTCGCCGTTGCTATCTACGTCGTTAGAGACTGGCGAAGCTCGAATAATGCAGCGATTGGCTAAAACGGTGGCCGAACCGAATCGCTGTCTCTGGCCGGGGAGTAACGAGCTGATGGTTAAGTACCATGACGAAGAGTGGGGCCTGCCGTGTCACGATGATCAGAAGCTGTTTGAATATATAGTGCTTGATACCTTTCAGGCCGGCTTGAGTTGGGCGATTGTGTTGAACAAGCGTGAAAACTTCCGACGAGCCTTCGACAACTTTGATCCCGTTAAAATTGCCTCGTATGTCGTATATGACATACGACGACTAGAAAGCGATGCTGGGATTATTCGTAATGAATTAAAGATTGCTGGCACGGTTAAAAACGCTCAAGCTTTTCTGAAAATTCGACAAGAATTCGGCAGCTTTGATAAGTACATTTGGCAGTTCGTTGGTGGTAAACAGATCGTCAATCGTCATCAAAAAGAGTCTGACATCGGCGCCAGATCACCGGAATCAGATGCGATGAGCTTGGATTTAAAAAATCGCGACTTTAAATTTGTCGGCTCAACAATTTGTTACGCTTTGATGCAGGGCGCTGGGCTGGTCAACGACCATCTGATAAGCTGTTTTCGATATGGGGAAATCACCAAGCCAACAGCAAATCATTAATCAAACAGCCGAGTTTATCCGACGAAAATTTGATGGTGAATCGACCGGTCATGATTGGCATCATATTGACCGGGTTTGGCGGATGGCGCAGAAAATTGGGGCGAAAGAAGGCGCCGATCCATTTGTCGTCGAGCTAGCCGCCCTGTTGCATGACATTGCGGACTGGAAGTCTCACGACGAACATCAAGGTGGTGTAGAAGCGAGGAAGTGGTTAGGTCAGTTTGCGATTGATCAAACCGTTCTCGATCATGTCTGTCAAATTGTCGACAATATATCTTTTAAGGGTTTGGGGCGAACAAACAAAATCACCACTCTTGAAGGTAAAGTTGTTCAAGATGCTGATCGGCTTGACGCCATCGGCGCCGTTGCGATCGCCCGAGTCTTTATGTTTGGTGGCGCTAAAGGTCGGCCAATCCATAACCCGGATGTACCACTGACGCCGCTAACTGATGAGGAATATCGTATCCCCGCTAATCATAATAATACTAGCCGTCCCTCAATCCACCACTTTTACGACAAGCTCTTGTACTTAAAAGACCGACTCAATACCCAATCCGCTCGCCAAATTGCCGAGCGACGACATCGGTTTATGGAAAAATATTTAGAAGAATTTTTTCGAGAGTGGAATGAGTAGGCCGTCTCATGGACGAGTTGGTAAAATGGAAATATGAGAATAGAAGACGAATCGTATTGGCGCGTTAAATTGACGCCTGAACAGTACGAGGTTTTGCGACTCAAAGGCACCGAGGCGGCGTTTACCGGCAAATTCGCTGATCATAACGAGGATGGTATGTATACCTGTGCCGCCTGTGGCAATCAACTTTTTGATTCGAAGACAAAGTTCGATTCCGGTAGCGGCTGGCCAAGTTTTTATGATGTCGTGGCCAAGGGCAATGTCGAACTCCACAGTGATAATTCTGGTGGGATGAATCGGGTTGAGGTGGTTTGCGCCAACTGCGGCTCGCATTTAGGTCATCTTTTTAATGATGGTCCGGCCGACAAAAGCGGACAGCGCTACTGCATTAACTCCCGTAGCTTGGATTTCAAGCCCCAGTAGATTACCACCCTAAATCAACCACCAAATATATCTAGTAGTAACAAAGCGGGCGATTTTCTTACCCTAACCGTCGATAACGTGGCTAAGAATGAGTTTCCTCTCCACCGAAGCAATTAGTTTACGGGTGGAGACGGCGACGTCCGGGGCAACGGAAACCGAAGTGATACCGGCTTTGACCAGCGCCTCGGTTACTTCCGGATAAACGCTTGGCGCTTGACCGCAAATCGAGGCGGAAACGTTACTCTTTCGACAAGTTTTGATAACATCAATCATCGCCTCCATCACTGCCGGGTAGCGTTCGTCAAATTCGGTCGCTAGTTTAGACGAATCTCGATCGATCCCCAAAATCAGTTGAGTTAGGTCGTTAGAGCCGATCGAGATGCCGTCGATGCCCTCGTCGATATACTTTTGGATCTCGAAAATTGTTGACGGCACTTCGACCATCATCCAGAGTTTAAAATCCGCCTCCTGTTTAAGACCGTTTTGGTGGATCAAATCCCGGACCCGAGTAAACTCGTCAACCCGACGGACAAACGGAATCATCACATGGAGATTCTTCAAATCCAAGCCGTCGCGGACGGCTTTAATCGCTTCGATCTCCAGCGCGAACTCTTCCGGATCACGAATATATCGGGACGCGCCCCGATAGCCGATCATCGGGTTGCTTTCCTGTTCTTCGTATTTTTCGCCACCTTTAAGTGATCGGTACTCGTTAGTTTTGAAGTCGGTAAACCGATAAACGACTGGGCGAGGATTAAAGGCCTGGGCGATTGTCCCGATACCGTCGGAGAGTTTTTGGACATATTCTTTCGACCGACCGGCTTTCATCATGGCGTGTGGATGCTCGCCGATATTGGCGATAATAAACTCCGCCCGTAGCAAGCCAACACCATCAACTGGTAACTGGGCATACTCATCGGCCTTAGTTGGCTCGGCCAAGTTTAGATAAACTTTGGTCGCCGTAATAGGGACGGTTGTTACTACGTTACCAGCTATTAGCTGTCGGCTCTCGGCTCTTAACTGAATGCCGCTAGCTGATTGCTGATGGCTGATTTCAACCTTCCCTTTATAAACTTTGCCCGACGCCCCATCTACCGTCACCACCTGGCCGGTTTTTAAAACGTGGGTTGCTGTGCCAGTGCCGACAACACATGGTATACCCAGCTCGCGGCTGACGATCGCGGCATGGGAGTTGGCAACAACGATTGGGGTATAGTTATCCGTAAACACAACATAGTTATGGTTATCGGCCACGGTCAAATTGTAAACATCAGTCATCGCCCCGTCGCTTACATACCGACCTCGTAACATCCGCAAGTCAGAGGTAAGAATTCTTACTAGCTCAAGTCTTTCTTTACTCTCCGCTAGTGGCATAACTGTACGACCAACTTTTTCGGCATCGATATAGAGATTACTTTCCACGTACGGTCGAATTCGCCCCTTGAAATTAACCCCCTCGACAATATTGCCTAGCAACTGCCGGGCCGCAAACAATCGGCTACCATTCCGCCTTTTTACTCCTCTCGGCTTAATGCGAGCACAATCCTCAAGTAGCCGATCTAAGCCCTCGGTCAGTTGTATATTAAGCGCTTCGCGATTGCGTGTCACCTGCGGTAAGACGCCCAGCCTTAAACAACCAGAAATGAATGGCTCATAGATATGCGGTTCCACTGAAAAGAAATTGACTCGACCGCTCTTAGTGTTAACCGTGCCGTCACCATCGAGCGCTCCGCCGACGAACGATTGAGCAAAAGCCGGCTCGTGCTCTAAAACCGAGACACCCAACTGTTGCTCCTTTTCGGCTAATTGGTAGGCTCGTTCCTTGCTATAACAACGGTAAGCCATTGCTTCGCCACTAATCACTCGCCCTCTCAACATCCCTACCGTGGCCTTCTTAACAGCTGGGCGCATCTCATAGTCAAACTCCTGTTTGAAAAGTTCTCGGACTTTAGCGATAAACTCTTGCTTGGGAGCCGTGCTCTTTTGGATGAACTGAATCTCACCGTGCGTTTGAGTGCGATAGATCGATCCATCTGTGCCTATAGCCCCTAGGAGGTAGGCGAGAGATCGGTTGGCCTTTTTCGAGTCCAGACCGGGCAGATTAGTAATTGATAATAATCCTGCCTGCCGATTAAGAAGGTCGCCGATTTTTTCCTCAACTAGCTGGCGATTCTCGATAGTCAAGAACCGGTGATTAGCCGTCACCTCCAAATTTGCTTGCTTCAAGTTTGCCGTTTGGGAGACAGCTACCTTGATGGTCTTAGCTCGCTGCTTGAGAACACTAACGATAGGCTTCCACTCTAACTTCAGTGTCTCTTGATTGAGTGATGGTACTGATAAGTTCCCTGGGCGCAAGGTCAATTCATCAATTCTGAAGAAGCCTTTATTGGTTAATATCTTTGTCTGGCCAGCAAAGCAAGTTCTACCCCCCGTATCGGTCACGATCGCCGCGGCGCGTCGCATCGCCGGCACATAATCCGGACTGGTCATTTCGGTAACGAGAACGTCGCCCTCCAAAACTTGGTCAATCTGGCTTGGTTTGTGAATGATCTTAACCGGCCCGCTCGCCCGTCCGACTGACGCCGCCGCCCCGGTAACAAGAGCTTCGCTCTTGTCAGCTTCTAGCTCCTTGCTACTGGCTACTAGCTCCTGATGTTCAACTGTTCTATCGGTTTGGGATTTGGGATTTGGGATTTGGGATTTGTCGCGAAGCGTTGTTATTGGCCGACTTTGCACCATATAAAAACTATTGTTCTCCAACGCCCACTCCATATCCTGCGGGGCGCCGTAATGGGTTTCAACTTTGTGGCCAAGGGTCGCGAGCTTGATAATCTGCTCGTCGGTTAATTTTTGACTATCAAGCTGGTGTTTTGGAGAAGAGACGTGGACGTTCTCGCCGCGAGCGTTACGCACAATCTGCCAGGCCTGGTGGCTAATTTCTTTCGAAACTACGGCAAGCGTCTTCTTGTCAACGACGTAGTGATCAGGCGTCACCGAGCCGGAGACAATGGCTTCGCCCAAACCCAAACCGGCGTCAATAACAATTTTATCGGTGTCGCTAGCGACCGGATCGGCGGTAAACATAATGCCGGAAACCTCACTTTGAACCATCTTCTGGACAGGCACAGCAATACCAACCTTTGAGTGGTCGAACTTATTGATTGCCCGATAGTAGATCGCCCGGGCTTCAAAGAGCGATGCCCAGCATTCTCGAACGGCTTTAATCAATTTTTCAGAACCTTCGATATTCAGAAACGTCGCCTGCTGACCGGCAAAACTAGCTTGGGGAAGATCCTCGGCAGTTGCTGATGACCGGACGGCGACTGGTCCACGACCAATATCGTCGTAAGCTTTGGCAATTTTTTTAGCTAATTGACTTGGCAGAGGATGGGATTGAACGGCCTTTTGGAGTCGTTGGGCAATCGAGTTGAGTTTCTTAGAATCTTCGGGATCGATATTGACTAACTCTTTTTTGATGACTTTGTCGAGCTTGTTAGCCCGTAAAAATTCGTAGTAAGCCGTACTGGTGACGATAAAACCCGGCGGCACTGGTAGCGATGCCTTAGTCATTTCGCCCAAATTTGCCCCCTTGCCACCGACGAGCGCGATATCGTTCCGGCCGACCTCGGCAAACCAAACCAGTAATTTCGGCTTTTTTTCCCCAAGCATTAAATCCATCCTATCCCGATTACATCTCTTTGAGTAGTTGGCTAAGGATACTCGAAGAAAATCCTCGTCGAGAGAGCAAACCAATCGCTCGGCGTTTTTTGGTCAATGGCTCGAGTTTCGTCCATTGTTTTTGGCGCGATTGCAACAACGATTGAGCTATCGCCAGTTCTTCATCTTTGCTGACGGTTTTGGTGGCTTGATCGGCGATCTCTTTAGCGACGCCACGCTGGATTAATTCAAAATAAATTCGCCGCGGACCGCGGCGATTAATCGACAGCTTAGCTTGAACGTAATTGGTGGCAAATTTCTCGTCGTCTACCAGGCCAATTTTAACCAGCTTTTCAAGCGCTGGGGAAATTTCTTCCGGCGGATATTTTTTGTTCGCCAATTTTTCCCGCAACTCCCGCTCGGTGTTTGCCCGATAGCCCAATAATTTCAGGGCGTATTCCAAGGCGGTGCCTCTCGGCATTTACCGACGCTCGATTGCAACGATGCGCTTCTCTAATTTCTTAACTGTCCGTTTGAGAGACTTTATATCGTCGTAAGCCGCCATAATATCTTCGTGAAACATCTTGTAAAGTTGATTAAGTCGTTCCTTATTATTTTCACTATCTTCAATAATCGGTCGAAGAAGGTTCTAACATCAAGCATAATTAACGAGCGTTGCTCGTTAAGCTTGATGTAAAGTAACCCCCCAATTTCCTCAACAATCGTGTGATGTTGTTTATCAAATAGGCGCCACCTAGTTGTTTTAGCTCTTCTTTGTCAAACGCCATTTTACGACTCCAAGGAGTAAATCGAGAATGTAATCGTTCTCATTTTACGAACTCCGGTGAGTAAATCGAGAATGTACTCGTTCTCATAGTTCAAACTTAGCGCTCCATTTGCCGAAACGCAATGTGATTTTTATAGCTAATCTATCGATTCCCGAACGCTCCCTATTTCGCCTTTGGCGGCCAGGTCGCGAATTTTTGCTTCCAACTGTTCGGCGGTCTTGGGATCACCGGCAAGATATGCTTTGGCAGCCTCCCGCCCCTGCCCAAGCTTTTGCTGACCGTACTGAAACCAGGCGCCCAATTTATCAATCAGACCAGACTTAACGCCGAGCTCTAACAGGTCACCTTCCTTAGATATACCGGAATCAAACATTAAATCAAATTCGGCCATTCTGAAGGGCGGAGCGACCTTGTTTTTAACTACCTTAACTCGGCAACGGTTACCAATCGGCACATCGCCATCCTTAATTTGCTCGCTCCGGCGAATATCTAAACGGATCGAGCAGTAGAACTTTAAGGCGTTACCGCCCGGGGTTGTTTCGGGGTTGCCGAACATCACTCCGATTTTCATCCGGATTTGGTTAATGAAAATTAAGACCGTTTTTGATTTAGAAACCGCCCCGGTCAATTTTCGGAGAGCTTGGCTCATCAGACGGGCCTGGACACCCATCATCGAATCGCCCATCTCGCCTTCGATCTCGGCTCGGGGTACCAGAGCGGCGACCGAATCAACGACAATAACGTCAACAGCGTTGGAACGAACCAAAGTTTCGACAATCTCCAGGGCTTGTTCGCCGGTATCGGGCTGAGAGATAAGGAGGTGATCGAGATCAACCCCAAGTTTAGCGGCGTAGCTTGGATCGAAGGCGTGTTCAGCGTCAACCAGCGCTCCCAGACCGCCGAGTTTTTGAGCGGCGGCGATGGCCGATAGGGCTAGGGAAGTTTTACCAGACGACTCTGGCCCAAAAATTTCAATAATCCGACCGCGAGGTAAGCCACCGACGCCGAGAGCAACGTCTAAAGTCAACGAGCCGCTCGAAATTGCCTCAACATTGAGATGGGTCTGTTGACCCATCATCATAATCGAGCCAGCGCCAAACTGTTTTTCGATCTGCCCGAGAGCTACCTTCAGAGCCTCATCACGGCCACTGCTGGCGGGTGAACGAGTAGTACTTTCCGAGCTTTCTTGAATATTTTTACTCTTGGCCATAAAGACTCCTTAATCTTGCTTAATTTTCAATTTTCAGTCTCAAACTTAAATTAATGATCAATTCTATAACTATGAACGAAGTAAAAAGGGTACGAACAAGGTGACATTTTCCATCCTTGACAAATATCTGATTGTCATTTCACTCGTCTTTCGCTAAGCTCAAGATGAAAATTTATAACTGATAATTATTCCCCTTATTCCTTTGTAGCAGGTGATATTGTTTTAGCAAGGTTAGGATTGTAGAGTACCTTAACAGTTTTAAGGGCGACTTTTTCCGCCCGACTTTTTGCCTGGAGGACGATCTCGTTTACCCCGGGGTTAAGCTGAACCGACTGACTGAAGTGGCCGTCAGCGGTGACAAAAATTGGTTCGGTGTTAATCGTCAGAATTACGCCGACACTAGTGTTACCTTCGAGCGTAATCTGATCCTTGTCGCTAGTGAATTCGGTTGGCACGGAGGTGATTTCGAGCGACGGAACAGCGGTGAATTTATTTAATTCGGCAGCGATATATAAACCAATCCCGCCAAAAAGCAGAACCAATCCAATAATTCCCAAAAGTTTCGGGGTAATTAGAAATTGCCAATCGCGGGCTTTTTTCGGGCTAAAGCCGATTGCGGCGGTATCTTTTTGGTGCCATTGTTCAGCGCGCTCTTGCTTGTACAGGGAAATTATTTTGTCGGGATTAAGATGAAGATATTCGGCGTAACAACGAACATAGCCAAGATTGTAAGCTTCAGCTGGTAGACGATTGTACTGGCCGGTCTCAAGCGCGTCCAAGTATTTCTGGGGAATCTTGGTGGCGGCCTCGGCTTGCTCAAGCGAAATTTGGGCTTTCGAGCGAGCAATTTTAAGGACACTGCCAAGACTGCGGCGCTTGCCCAATTGCTTAGTGACAAAACCGTTCATGTAATATTCAACGTAAAACCTTTTCAAACATTAATCAA
>CAYIGA010000004.1:9146-34392 GCA_964362925.1 uncultured Candidatus Saccharibacteria bacterium
CCGAGATAGTCATCAGGCGAAACCAAGACATCTCTTGGTTTGGCTCCGTCGGCCGGACCGATGACCCCTTCGGCCTCGAGTAAATCGAGCAAGCGCGCCGCTCGGGCGTAGCCAACTTTCAAGCGCCTCTGCATCAAACTGGCCGAGGCTTTACCAGCTTGGATAACTAATTCGCGGGCTTCATTGTAGAGTTCGTCCTCGCTACCATCGTGAGCGCCACCGCCACCGCTCCGTAGCCCATCTTTGAGAGTTGGTCGATAGGTCGTAATCGATTCGTCGTAAACGGCTGGGGCCTGTTTCTTTAAGAAATCAGTGACGATCCGAATCTCTTTATCCTTCAGAAATACTCCTTGAATTCGGCGTGGCTGCGGTCGATCGGAGCTAATAAAAAGCATATCACCTCGGCCGAGCAATTTGTCGGCGCCAGCTTGGTCTAAAATGGTTCGAGAGTCGGCGTTGGAAGCAACGGCAAAAGCGACTCGAGAAGTAATATTGGCCTTAATAAGGCCGGTAATGACATCAACCGACGGCCGTTGAGTGGCGACAATCAGGTGAATGCCAACCGCCCGAGCCATCTGGGCCAGCCGGACAATTGAGGCCTCAACCTCATTGGTTGCTTGAGTCATTAGGTCGGCCAGTTCGTCAACAACAACGACGATATACGGCATCTTTTGCTCACCATTAGGAACGGCTTCGTTGAAGGCCTCGATGTTTCGACGGTTGTGCGATGCCAGCGATTGGTATCGGCGCTCCATCTCCGCTACCGCCCAGCGCAAAGCCGAGATCGTTTTGTCGGTTTCGGTGATAACCGAAGTTAGTAGGTGGGGAATACCGTTATATTCGGTAAACTCAACCCGTTTTGGGTCAACCAGCAATAAGCGCATATCTTGGGGAGTGTTGCGGTAAAGCAAATTAATCAAGACGGCGTTCATACAGACCGATTTACCTGAACCAGTGGCGCCAGCAATTAGTAAATGGGGCATCATTTTTAAATCAGCGACAACAACGTGTCCAGCGACGTCTCGCCCCAAAGCCAGGGCCAAATTAGAATCAACCTCCTTGTAGCCCGGCGACTCGAGCACTTCGCGCAATGATACCAGCGCCGCCACTTTGTTCGGTACCTCGATACCGACCAGGGCTTTGCCGGGAATCGGCGCTTCGACTCGAATCGGGTGGGCGGCTAGAGCCAGAGCGATATCGCTGTTACGGGCGGTGATGTTGGTCAGTTTCACGCCCTCTGATGGCTTGAGAGTGTATTGGGTTAAAGTTGGGCCGATGTTAACTTCGCTCATCGCCACCTCTACCCCAAAATCCTTGAGGGTTTTCTTGATAATCTCAACATTTTTGCCGATGTCCCCGCTTTCAGCCTTGGTCGCGGCCGAGTAATCCAATAGATCGAGTGACGGGAACTGCCAGTCGCCGTTCGGTGAAACTAGCGGCACACCCGGCATATTGTGATCGGGTTGCATTATTTTGACTGGCACCCGAGCTTGGTTTATTTTTACCCCGATTTGCTTGGCGCTGCCGAAATTAAGTTTGTCCCAGATCTGCCTAAAAGAGATACTGAAGGCGAGCATGAACGAGATAATAATTGCCACAATTAAGGCGATAAAGCCACCGATCTGACTCAAGACGGAGGTAAAGACGCCGGCGACGCCGCTACCGATCGAGCCGCCGGAAGACCCGAACATCGCTGGAATGAGTAAAAACAATAGGCCAACCCCAATAATGCTGGTCGCTCGCAAGATATCGGATTTCAACATCATCAAACGGATGCCGATATAGACAAAGACAAACGGGGCAATGTAAGACAGGATACCAAACAGTCGCCATGACAGTCCCAGGAACGTCCCGCCGAGCGCCCCAGCCAATTTAAACAGGCCCAAGCCAAACAAGACGCCAAAAAGAATTAGTAAAATCGCCGTGATCTCTCGAGCGGTATCGGGCTCAACTGCCCAAACGAGATTGTCTTTAAGGGTTGGCAGACGCTTCTGTCGGCGAGTTCTGTAATGACGTCTGCGACTAAAAATCCCCATTTTTACACTCTAGCAACAGGGGGGTAAATTTGCCAGTTGTTGGGGTTTGTTTCCGGCAAGTGGTTGATAGTTGCTTATTATGGTAGACTTATTTAATGGCAGAACAACAGGTGGACAGTTCAACCCCTCCGCCAGCGAAGAAAAAACGCCACGGTTGTCTCAAGGGCTGCCTTTTTGGTTGCCTCGGCCTCTTCTTGTTAGTTGCCGTCCTTTTTGTCGTCGGGTTAGCTAATAACGATGATTGGCACTCGGACGCGTACATTCTCAAAAAGTATCCGCCAACGGCCGAGATTGCCGAAATCGCCCTTAAAAACACATTTACCGACAAGGGCAAGTCGATGCTTTATCGAACCAAACCGCAGTTTGTCCTTGGGGAGGAATTTAGGAAAATCTGCGTCAGCGATGGGGTCGAGGGTCTGGCCTGCACCGACGGTCGTAAAACGACTTTTCTGCAAATTGACGATCCGGAGTTTGACGATCACAAATTTTCGGCGGCCGCTCACGAAATGATGCACGTAGCCTACAAAATACTAAAAACAGACGACCAAGCCCGCGTTGACGCTATGCTTGAACAAGAGCTGAAGAAGCACCAAGACGATACTCACCTAACTGGCATCCTCGATATCTTGAAAGAGAAGAAAGTTGGCGACGCCGATACAGTCAAAAGCGAGCTTCACTCCAAATTCGCTGTCGAATATATCGACCTATCTCCGGAGTTGGAGGAGTATTACCGACGGTATTTCACCGACCGCCAACAGGCCGTCAAGCTCTATCGAAACGGCGGTTTTAATAGCCGAGTCCGACGACTTGATCAGTTAAGCCAAGAAAACGTAGCTTTGGAGGCGAAGATTAATGTCCTTGATAAAAAACTTCGAACTCTTCGGAACGCCCCCGACCTTGATGTTGATTCGTTCAATGCCCAAGTTAATCAGATTAACGGCCTGATCAAACAGTACAACGCCAAGGTTGCCGAGTCGCAAAAAGTTTACGCCGAAGTGGAGAGATTTTATCGCTACTTCAACCCCGACTTTAAGGCGCCGGAACCAAAAGCCGAGCAGTAGAAGGCCTTGTAAAGCAAACTTTACATTTTTAGGGTAAAATATGGAACATGAACGGCACAATCTTGATCTTTTCTGATACCCACTTGACCACAAAGTATGACCGAAAGAAATTCGAATTACTCTCAAAACTAATTGGCTCGTCTGATCGGGTCATTATTAACGGGGACTTTTACGAAGGGTATGTCATAAATTTTGGCCAATTTATCGCTTCGCCTTGGCGAAATCTTTTCCCGCTTTTGAAAGAGAAAAAGGCGATTTATTCGAGGATAAAACCCCCGACTTTAGTCGGGGGAACACCGAAGGTGTCCTCGAAGATCTACCCCAAAGGGGTTTCTACAATTCCCCCAGCCGGCTACGCCGGCAAGATAGAAACCACCGGCTTTCAGCCGGTGGTAGATCATTTGTTTGGCAATCACGACAAACAGTTATCTGATCAAGAGTACGAAATGTTTTGTGATCAGGCGATGGAAAAGGTGGATTTCAACCAAAATGGCGTCACTTTTCATCTTTTTCACGGACACGGAGTCGATCGAACTTTCGATGTCCGACACCCAAATATCCCCAGGTTTATCGCCGGGATAATCTCCCGAACGGAAAAGGTAGTCTGTCGGGTTTTTGGCCGTCGGTACTTGGCTCTGTTCAAGCCGGAAAACGAGATTTTAAAACGCTGGAAAGCCAAAAACCTGCCCGCCAATGACTGGTTGATCTGTGGTCACACCCATTTGGCCGAGCTGGACGAAAAAACAAAGTTTGCCAATTTGGGATTGTTCCTGTCGGAAAAATTAGCCAGCTACTTAATTATTGAACAAGGAAAAATTAACCTCCATTATGTCAATGGCTAGAGATTTCTACGATATTTTAGGCATTTCGCGCCGGGCGAGTGAAGAGGAGATTAAAAAGGCCTTTCGCTCGAAAGCCCATCAGCTCCACCCCGACAAGGGCGGCGATAAAGCGGCCTTTCAGGAGTTAAACGAGGCCTACCAAGTTTTGGGCGATAAAAATAAGCGAGCCGAGTACGACCAATTTGGTCGAGTTGGGACTCGGGCCGGACCGGATTTCGGAGGATACGGCAACAGTCCGCCCGCTGACGGCGGCGGTTTTGACTTTGGAGGCTTCAACGTTAATTTTGGAGGTCATCCGCCCGCTGGCGGCGGCGGTGGCGGTTTCGGCTCAATTTTTGAAGATTTGTTTGAATCGGCTTTTTCCCAAGTTCAGGTTCAATTGCAGATTTCCATCCCCCAAGCCGTTCTTGGCGACACCGTTCGCTTCAAAACAAACTTCGGCGATGAGATAGAACTGCAGATTCCGCCGGCGACCAAAGAAGGCCAGTCTTTTCGGTTTAGGGGTAAGGGTCAGCAGACTCGCCGTGGTCGGGGCGATCTAACCGTTGTTCTCCATATTGAAATTCCCAAACGCCTGTCTCGCCAACAAAAAGAGCTCTACGAACGTTTGAAGAATCTCTAATCAACTTAACCATATCGCACCCCTGGGGTGCGATATGGTTAAGAGATGTAAAATACAAAACTTAACAGGTTAGAAGAATAAAATGAAGCTCCACGGGCTTTGGCCCGTCGTAACTTCTTCTTCGCCCGCCGCGCCGCCTTCGATGAGGGCTCCGACTACGAAGGAGCGGGTTCGTTGGCGACATCCACGGATGACCAAAGTGGTATTCCGGCGAAGAATAGTTGAATATGTCATATATGACATAAGGAGTATCTAATTGATATATTTAATTGATATATATATAGTGGTAGAGTCCAAATGGAGGTGAGCGATGAGTGAAATACCTGATCCGTCACCGGAAGAGATGGGAGCTGATCCTGACAATAACGAAACCGACGTTGCCAGAGAGAAGGAGTCGCCAACAGATACGGAATTATTGCGAGAAGCTCTGGAAGACGTGGTGGACGCCGATGGAATCATATTGGGAGTTAGCCAACCAGTAGAAAAGATGCCCGGCTTTCGACTCAATCCAACCGAAACTGGCGGTAGTACGTTGTATACGGAACTCGGCGTCGGTAGGGAAAAGCAGCTGGCGATCGAGAGGTTTGTTCAAGATCAATGTGTTGACTTCGGCAGTTACACAATTGGTAGCTACCCATTTTGCGAAGGGCTTGTTTGCACGGATATTGATAAAAAAGTCGGGATTGTTATCGATCGGCGACTCGAAAATGACCGAGACTCCAAAACCGATCGCAAGACTCAAGTTGTTCTCACCCTCCGTTATCCAGGTGGTAAGACTAAGGAAGTAAAGAGCGCGAAGCCGGTATACGCGCAGATGAAAAAGCTACAAATACCGGAGGTGTTTACGAGTCTGGTTGAGACGGAAATCGATAACCAGAACTTTAAGATTGGTCAGTATGTCCATGTCGGGGGCATCAAGGATTTTGTTGGTCAAGTGGCACTGTTGCTTGACCAAAATAAATATCCTGGCATGGTTGGAGTGATGTTGGTGGGAACGATTAGTACCGATCGAACTCCGAGGATTTTCGCCGTTCCGACCCACTCGCTTCTCCCCAGATAGATAACTCGAAAGACCTCTTGGCTCGCCGTGAGGTCTCTTTTGTATTTGACACTCCCGCTGGCAACGCCGATACTAATTAGTGGGAGGAATAAAACTGCAAACCGTGCCAAGTTGGGATCTATTCTTAGTCATATTTTTCATCGTTAGCGTTGGCTACTCGTTTGTCCTCCAACGTGACAAAGTTGTTGTCACCTTACTCGCTATCTACGCCGGCATTGTCATCGCCGCCGTTTTGGGCGGTCCGACCCAACAGTTTTTCCAGGGCGATAAAACTCTAGGCAACCAATTGTTTATCAAAGCCAACACCTCGCCGTTTACCATTCAGGCCGGATTGTTTTTCTTGACGACCATCTTGGTCTCGATTCGCTCCGGCATCGGTAATCGCGGCTCGTCTGGTGGCGGTCGGCTTTCAACTTTTGAGCTAGCGCTGTTTAGCTTTTTCAACTCCGCCTTAATCTTGACGGCAATCTTTTCATTTATGGATCCAGTCTCCAAAGCCCAGTTCGCTGAACATTCGCGGATCGCACGGGTCTTCATCAATCGGGAAATGTGGTGGACGGTGGCGCCGTTAATTGCTCTTATCGCCACTGGTGGCTTAGGTAAGGGCCGATCGTCTGATTATTAAAAGAGACTCGGCCTTTTTGCTACCCTAAAACCATGGCAACCATCAAAGACAGGCAACAGATTATCAAACTTGAGCGACAAGTCACCCAGCTCCGCGAGTTGCTGATTACCGATGAGTTGACGAAAATTCTCAACCGCAAAGGCTTGATGGAGATTCTAAAACCCTGGGTGCGAGAGGTTTGTTATCAATTAGCCAACCCCAATCGTCGCAAAACTCTCGTCGTTAGAGCGCTATCGCTGGTTTTTATCGACATTGATCACTTCAAAAAAATTAACGATACCTACGGCCATCAGGCCGGAGACCTGGTGTTGAAAACGGTGGCGAAGATATTAACAGAAAACATCCGAGCGATCGATATCGCTGGTCGTTACGGCGGGGAAGAGATAATTCTCGGGTTGATTGGCGCTAATATCGACGATACGAAAAAAATTGCCGAACACTTGCGAACAAAAATCGCCGACCACCCGATCAAATTTCGTGATCAAATTATCCGCGTCACCGCCAGTTTTGGGGTGGCGACGCTCTTGGCTGATCTGAATTTAGAAGATTTGATCAAGCGGGCCGACGAGGCACTTTACCAAGCCAAAATTTCCGGTCGGAACAAAGTTATCACGGCTTAAACCTTAGCCGTAATGGCGTAAAAAATCCCGAAAAAATGACGCGAACTTGTTTCAGTAACAAGGCCAGCCGGTTGCAAGTATTTGGTTGGATCTTGAGTCAGTCGACAAGCATGCTTTTTGTAATGTTTCGGAGCGAATCGGTCTTGCCAACGACCAAGCCAGCGATTACGACTGCGGCCGTGTTCAAGGAGCAGAATTTGCCCGCCCGGCTTGGTAAGACGACGCATTTCTTTAAGTACCGCCACCGGATCGATAAATGTGCAGGTTGAAAGCGACGAGCAAACAGTATCAAACTCAAAATCTTCAAACGGCAGATTTTGGGCGTCAGCTCTAACGAATTTCACCTCTAAGCGTAGTCGTTTGGCTAATGTTTGGGCAATGTTGAGCATCTCGGAGCTCAAGTCGGACAGTGTTAGGTCAGCATTTTTGGGAAAGAACGGCAAATTATTGCCCGTACCGGCCCCAATCTCGAGAATTTTTCCGCGCGCTTGAGAAAATACCTTTCGTCGTAATCGTCCGAGTCCAACGAGATTAATAAATTTGGAGGTTAATTCGTACCAACTGGCTTTTTGATCGTAGAGGGTTTGAATCTGCTTAAGTTCCATTAGTAGGCCCGGCGGGAATCGAACCCGCTACGCTCTCCTTAAAAGGGAGACGCTCTACCAATGAGCTACGGGCCTGGGGCAGTAAAGTACAGGTTAAAGTATACCTTTTTTTCGCTTCTAGCTCAATCAGTGAGTGGGTTTCCGAAGGCAGTTAAAAGCGCTGGCGGCGACGGCGCCTATGGCGGCGGCGGTGATGTCTTGCTTAAAGTGGCCGAAAAAATTAGTGACATCGCCGGCGCAGGAACTATAATTATTCTCCTTCAGGGATTAACGATCAGAACCTTTTATTGTAGGATTTCCATAGCTCATAGAAGGATTTTGGGAGACTTTAATGGCGGACTTTAACAGACTTAGTGATGTCGTGGAATTTGTGGAGGTACTAGTGAGAGACGCCAATCGAATGTCCGACACTCTTAAGGTTATTTGCTGGATGCGCAGCCATCTTCCGAATATCCAGATGATATCCGTGCAGAGAGATCGATTTATCTTCCGCGTCAAGGATGCGAATGACCTCGGTCGTCTGGAAGTTTATTGGCAGATTGTCTCAAGATTATGTTCAAACACAGCTATGAGGGGGGAGTGCCTTTTCTCGAGGGGGCCTACGACGGTGTCACTGTCATGGCTACATTAGAGTGATCCTGACCAAGCGGGCAATTGGCCTTAGGCCAGGTGCCCGCTTTTTATATAATTAAAAGCCGAGGTGGCGGCGACCGAGCCCATCGCCGCGGCGGTGATGTCTTGCTTAAAGTGACCGAAGAAATTAGTCACATCCCCAGCGGCAAAAATCCCTTCGACATTTGTCTTCATCTCGTTATCAACGGCGATATAGCCGTATTCGTCTAAGATAACGCCGATTTCTTGGGCAATTTCGACTTCCGGCACGGCGCCGATCTCCACAAACAACCCGTCTAATGCCAATTCCCGACCGTCGGACAGCTTGACCGCGGTAAGCCGACTATCGCCCAACAATTCTTCAACCTTGGTCTTAAACAATATTTCCACCTTATGGCCCAGATGTGGTTCCAAGCGAGAATAGTTGATCGGCTCGGCTTTTAACTTATCGCCGCGAACAATCGAGTAGATCTTCTCGGCGTACTGGACGGCCAGATTCATCCCCTTGACCGAAGCGTCGCCGCTGCCGACGACGCCGATTGTTTTGCCTTTATAGAGCGGGCCGTCGCAAGTCGTGCAGTAATGAACGCCTTTGCCCTTGGCGAACTCCCCCTCTTTGGGCAAGCCGAGCTTCCGCCGAGCGGCGCCGTTAGCGAACAGAAGGGTTTTAGCTTCGTAATGCTCGCCTGATTTACCAGTTAAATCATAACCAGTTTCGATTTTTTCGATCTTAACAATTTTGTCAGAGACTATTTTCGCGCCCAATGCCTCAACCTGCTCCTTAACCTTCATCATTAAGTCGTAGCCGTCAATTGACTTAAAGCCGGGATAGTTCTCGACTGTCCAGGCGGTCGAAGTTGCTCCGCCGAACTCGTGACCGATCACCAGGGCTTTTAGCTCGTAGCGACCGGCGTAAAGGGCGGCCGTCAAACCGGCCATTCCCGAACCAACAATCACCACGTCTACCATGAGGTATCTCGAAAAGTAACCGGCCACTGTGACCCGCCAAATGGCGGGGAGAAGCGAGGCCACCCTTGGGTGGCCGACAGCCTTACGCCGATGATGATTACTTCAGTCATATCGACCTAGCATACTCATAAATTTTACTCGCTAGCAAGCGTCACTAGCTTCCGATTAGAGCTCTGTTACAATTAAAATATGGTCAAATTAGTTCGGAACACTGTTTTTACAATCGTTGTTCTATCTTTAACAGCCTTTGGCTTGAGTTGGAACAAGAGTATTGTCCGAAATCGTGACCCAGTTCAAATCAGCGCCACGGTCCTATCGGCTGTCTCGGATTCGGACAAACAAGTTTTTCCGCTGTCGCTCAAATTTGCCCGGACTCACGTTAAATTGGGTCAATATCAAGAAATAATAATAACCACCCTAGCTCACGCCGAGTTACAAATAGTGACTGTCTATCCCAATGGAAGTCTTAATAATCCCCAAACATTACGAGCCATCGCTGACGAGACCGGTCATTACCGATTGAAGTTTAAACTCGACGACTTTGCCTTTTTGGGAGTCTTTCAAACTAAGGTTTTGGCTCGCTCCGGTAATCAAGAGTCGCAAGTTTCTGGTCGCTTTGCCTTGCAAACCTGGATTGAGGCTGACAAATATTTTGGTCAGAACAGCTACATATATCCGCTGGTGCCGTAGCCGCCCGACTCGTCGGCCAAGAATTATTTGAGTTTCTCCCGAACTTCGCCGGTTTGTGGGTCAATAACCAGCGGCCGACCGAGCGGATTGGCCGGTAGAGTTTCGATTAAGCCCACCCTCACAAGCTCTTCTAAGTTGGCTGGCCAGCGGTTGTACTTGGCTCGGTAACGACCGGCCGAGTCCTCTAAAAAGATGATTAAGTCGAGTTGTCCGAGATATTTCAGGGACCGTTCCCGAATAAAGTCTGATGTTGTCGATTCGGCGATATTCTTGAAAATCAGATAGGCGGTTTGGCGGGAATCGGCTTTAGCGTAGTAAATACCGGCGAAATACTTGGCATTATCCGGCGCATTTGGTTTAGTTGCCGCTCGCTCAAAAGCCCGGGCGGCGGCTAGATAATCTTTTTTATAAATATGATAAACCAAACCGGTGTAGTACGGCGGTTGCCAGGCCTCGGGCAAGTTTCGCTCGCCTTTGGCGCCAAGCAATAAGGCTTCATCAACGAATCCCTCCCCGGGCAAAATCACTAAACCGGTTTCATAAGCAGTTGCAAATTTCGGCGAGAGTTCGCTCACCAGATCAAACAATTCGGCTAATTTGCGATATTTACCGTTAGGCGTGCCGCCACCGTAATACTGAATCAAAGTTAGCCAGTACCAATCGGCCAGGGCTTCAGTTGCCCCGAAACTTAACGCCCGAGCAACCATCGGCGAGGGCGGCTGGGGTTCGATGTAAACATTATAGTCAACGCTGATTTTTCCGGGCGAGTATCGCCGCCAGGCGTCGTAGTTCAACTGCGAGACATAAGAGATAACTAAGGCCGCCAGCACCCATAATATAGTCAGTTTTTTTATGTCAGCCAGTTGTCTTCTGCCAGTCGCCAGTTGCTTTTTAGAACTCATGACGACGGAAAATTGAGACGCCCAAAATGAGCAGAAATGCCGTATAGCCGACGAAGTAAAGTAGAATCCAACCGACTTGAGCGACGTCAGGAACCAAGTTGAAAACGACATCATTGCGCAGATTAAACTTTTCTAAATTAGGAAACAGATAGTAAACACCTTCAAGAAGGCCGCGAACGACCGGCGAGCCCTTTTCGGCCAGTAACCAAATTGTCGCCGACCCGTGGCCTATTAAGGTCACGCCAAAGGTGTAGACGGCGCTCGACAGCGGCGAGGTGAAGGTGCTAAATAACAAACTAACGGCGGTCAGCAACCAGGCCTCCAATATTATCGCCCCGACGGCAAAGTAAGCGGCGACCGGCACATTGTCAGTTTTGACGCCTAAAACAATCAAAAACATCGCTGCCATAATTAAACCGGCCACCAAGATTGTTAGGCACAAGCCAAAAAATTTGCCCAAATAAAAAGTTTCTCGTGAGACTGGCTTGCTTAAAACTAGATAAATTGTTTTCCGTTCTACTTCCCTAAAAACCAATTGAGTACCGATGAAATAGGTGATAACGAGCAAGAATACCAGCATTGCCGTCAAGCTGAAATTTTCAATGACCCGAGCGTCCTGCCCCAAAGAAACCGAGCCAGCCAAAAGCGAGGCGGCAATGACTAGAACAGCAAAGCCGACCAAGGAATAAAGCAGTTTATCGCGCAATGTTTCCCGCCAAGTGTTAAGGGCAATCGCCCACCAGACTTTAAGCATTTCTGATACTCCTGACAAACATTTCTTCCAGCGACTGTTTTGATGATCTAATTAGAGCTTTCGGCGCGCCTTGAGTGATTATTTTGCCCTGGTGTAAAATGGCCACTTCGTCACAAATTTCCTCGACATCAGAAAGAATATGGGAGCTGAAAAAAATGGTTGTCCCAGCGGTTTTGAGTTTCAAAATCATCTGTTTAAAATCTTGTCGGCCAAGCGGATCCAAGCCATCAAGCGGTTCGTCTAATATAAGTAATTGGGGCTGATTAATCTGGGCGACGGCGAAGGCCAAACGAGTATGCATACCTTTAGAAAACTGGCGGACCGCCAATTCTTGGGCGTCCCTAAGGCCGACTTCTTTGAGTAAGGTCTTAATTTTTTTAGCGGCGAAATGTTCGTTAATGCCAAATAATTCAGCCATAAATTCTAAAACTTCCCGCGCTTTCAAATGATAGTAAAACTGGGGATTTTCATTCATAAAGCCGATCCGGCGCTTAGCCGCGAGTGAGCCAGCCGGATCGCCACCGATGGTGATGCGGCCTTTGTCTGGAAATAGTAAGCCAGCGACTAATTTGACGGTTGTCGTTTTGCCGGCGCCGTTTGGGCCGATTAAGCCAAAGACCTGACCCTTTTTTACCGTCAACGACAGATTGTCAACGACTTTAACAGTTTCGGCTTTCCGGTAAAATTGTTTAGTCAGGTGACTAATAATGAGCATCACCTTTTTTTAACCCAATAATTTATTCAAGTCAAAGATGTCTAAAGTTCTGGCGATTGTTGGCCCGACCGGTTCGGGCAAAACGGCCTTGGCAGTGGCGTTGGCTAAGAAATTCAACGGTGTCATCATTTCGGCCGATTCCAGACAGGTTTATCGAGGACTGGATGTTGGGACGAATAAGGAAGGGGTGGTCGGAAAATGGCATAATCAACCCGTCCGGATTGTTGATGGAATTTCCCAGCTGTTGGTAGATATCGTCAATCCTGGTGATCGCTTCACTCTCCACGATTGGTTGCAACAAGCACATTATGGGTTAGAACCCATAATGCAAGCCGGTCAGCTGCCCATCATTGCTGGCGGAACGGGGCTATATGTGACGGCGTTACTAGATGGTTATCAACCTGGTGGCGGTCGGTTTGCAAAAAACAATCAACCAGTAAATTTCCAATCATTAATCTTAATGCCCAATGTTGATCGGGAAATTTTATATCGAAGATCGCCTTCTCGCTTTGAGCGCATTTTCGACGCCCTGGTGACGGAAACCGAAGGATTGCTCAATTTTGGTGTTTCGGCTGATTGGCTCGATAAAATTGGTCTTGATTACCGTTATATATTAAAATATATCAAGAAGCAGTTGAGTCGAAGCGAGGCGATCGAACAGTATCAAGCCGCCAGCCACGCCTATATTCGCCGCCAACTAACCTGGTGGCGTCACCACGGCCAACCGGTATTAGTTGAGTCAGTTGAAGAAGCAAAGAAAGCGGTTGGAAAATTTTTACTCCAAGAAGTCTGGTCGGCTTGAAAGTTAGTTCAATTTCGCTACATTAAACCCATGACGGGGAGGGGATTCTGAAGTGTCCGATGTGCGGTGGCTATCTTGATAACATTGGTCTTAAAACAATTGGCGGGAGCGGTACGTGGGCGAAGCAATGTAACCAGTGCGGCGGTTTTTGGTTCGAACGAACACCAACCGAATTTTTATCGCTCGAATCTATCAACAAAATTGACGTCGCTATCCCCAACTACTCGCTGAAAAACATCGATCCGGTTTGCCCCAACGACAGCTCTCTCATGGTTCGCCTCGAACACGATGATCTTCCAACCGGCGCCCAATACTGGCGCTGTCCCGATTGCCAAGGGACGTTCTACCCCAAGGGTCAATTAGCTTTAATGACGCACTGGCAACACGATACTCATAGCGATCATATCGCTGGTATGGTTTCGGCTCGGTCGCAAACAACTCTAGCTGGTGTGTTGGTGTTTGTTGGCGTGGCAATGATGATTGCCACTAGTCAAAAAACCCAGCTCGGTCTGACCGCTACAACTAATCAGGTTTTACCGACCCAAGGCCCGAACATTCTGACTCTACTACTCTTAGGTCTTACTTATTTGGCCGGCCTGATTCTGACGGTACTGGGGCGACGAGTCCTGATAGTCTTGGTTGGTTGGGGCGTTATTATTGTCTGCCTGCTCGGATTTTCCGTGATTATATTTGGACCATAGCGAAAAGAATGATCAATCACCAATAATTAAATTTGATTATTGATTCTCGATGCTTGATTATTGGTTATTACTCCGTGATGCCTTTAGCTAAAATCCCTTCGGCGGCCGTTGATGGTGTTAGCGCTGTTGCCGTTCAAGTTGAGGTCGATGTTTCCCAAGGTTTGCCTGGTTTAACGATCGTCGGTTTGGCCGACAAAGCGGTTGCGGAATCGCGCGAGCGGATCCGTTCGGCGCTCAAAAATACCGGTTTTAGTTTTCCCCTCTCTCGTATTACTGTCCACTTGGCGCCGTCAGATTACAAAAAGAGCGGTCTCCACTTTGATTTGCCGATCGCGCTTGGAATCTTGCTCGCCGACAAACAGCTCAAACGGACGGCTAATTTTGACAGCACTCTTTTTATCGGCGGCATTTCACTTGATGGAGCGCTCCAACCGATTCACGGGACATTAGTCCTAGTTGAATGGGCTAAACAGAACGGCTTGACGGCTGTTGTTCTACCGGTCGCTAATTTGAACGAAGCCAAATTGATTAAGGGGATATGCTTAGTTGGCGCCGAAGATTTCAATCAGGTTATCGATTGGCTGTCGGGCAAGTTTGCTGGTATCGACTTCGCCGACGAGACTTTCGCCAACATTGACAATCTCGATATCGACTGGCTCCAAATTCAAGGGCAAGAGCGAGCCAAACGGGCGGCAGTTGTCGCCGCCAGCGGTGGCCATAATATACTCCTCGAAGGGCCGCCGGGCGCCGGTAAAACATTGTTGGCTCGGGGTCTGCGGGCGTTACTACCAAAACTAGAGGGTGACGAACTAATTGATGTCGTTAAAATCCATAGTGTCGCTGGCACCCTAAAACCGCGCCAAAGGATTGACACTATTAGTCGACCGTTTCGCTCACCTCATCACACCGCTAGCTCGATCGCCATTGTCGGCGGTGGCACCGTCCCCCGACCCGGCGAAATTTCGTTGTCGCATCGCGGTGTTTTGTTTTTAGATGAATTGCCGGAATTTCCGCGGTCGGTTTTGGAGGCGCTCCGCCAACCGCTTGAAGATGGCGAGATTCACGTCTCTAGAGCTAACCAAGCCGTTTCTTTTCCGGCTCGCTTTCAACTAGTAGCGACGATGAATCCCTGTCCGTGCGGCTGGTTGGATTCGGGCGTCAAAGAATGTATCTGTAGCCCATTTCAAATTAACGCCTATCGCAAACGGGTCAGTGGTCCGATTATCGATCGGATCGATCTTTATTTGCGAGTACCGCCGATTAAAATTATCGAAATGCAAAAAGAGCCAAATGACAGTAATGAGCTGGCGAGTTTGAGATCGATAATTTCCCAAACTCGAGCCATCCAGTATCGGCGTAACAATAAACGCTTGAATCACGAACTCAAAAGTGGCGAGATACGTTCTAAAATAAATATTGGGTCGGAAGCGGAGAAACTGCTCCAGCAAGCGGCTGAAAAATTCGTTATCACCGGCCGCGGTTATCATCGATTACTCAAGGTCTCGCGAACGATCGCCGATTTAGCCCAAGTCCGGCAAGTCACTCCGACTCACGTCGCCGAAGCGCTTCAGTATCGTTTTAGTGAGAGTAGTCGTTGATAGTTCAAAACTCTTCCTCGATATTGTTTAGCCTTTGACGTCCACCTCCCCCTGCCAGGTGACACCTCCACCTGCCAGGTGGAGGTGGTTGTTGGGGTTTGAGGTTTGTTTTACGACTGGAGTCGTAAAGCTGAATAAATCCAGTCGCCAAACTGGTTGAGATACGGTGATTTCTGGTCTAAAATAATGGCGACAATCAGCAAGAGGGCAATGATGGCGATACTGACAACAGTTTTTCGCAAAGCTCGATCGCTCGTCGCTTTTGGTTGAGACAAAGTTGCCTTAACAACGGCCACTTCAGGTTTATGGTACGGCTCAATCGGGGCGGAATCACTAAAGGATACGACCGCGCCCTGGGCGATTTGCTGGAGCTGTTGCTTCTTAGCGATGAGCTTTTGGAGGTTTTGTTTTTTCTTCTTAGCCATTTGGGGCAATCTTAAGCCCTTAGACTCCTTTACACAACCCCAACTCAACAGTAAAATAAATTATGGTTGAGGGTATCGTATGGGCCTCCGGCCAAGTCCACCCGCTTAAAAATTCGCGGGCATCGTATAGTGGTAATATGCAACCTTGCCAAGGTTGAGTTGCGGGTCCGATTCCCGCTGCCCGCTCCAAACAGAAGGTCGCCGGTTCGAACCCGGTCTACCGCTACCTTTTAGATTTACTAGAACTTTTGAGATACCTATACCCATTCTTGTTCCCTTTCCAGCAGCTAGGATTGCTATGTCTAGTTTATTGTTAATCATTGTTATTCAACCTAAATCTCTTTTAATATCTTTTCGTAAAGGCCCAATCTAAAACTATTAAATCTCTCCGCGTCTTCCTCTTGTTTATAAAAGCGAACACTGTTTGTTAAGAAGGATACAATTACCCTGTTTTGAGGATCAACCCAAAGAGATGTTCCTGTAAAACCTGTATGACCAAAGGAGGTTTCAGAAAAAACCCTAGCAGAGTTGGAGTCATCGTATGAGTGGAGTTGCCATCCTAAGCCTCTTTTTTTTCCTTCGTATTGGGCTTGTAATTTTGTCATCTCGTCAATTGTCTGTTCTTTAAGAAATATTTTATTATAAAATATTTCCCCTAGCCTGGATACAGATTCTGCTTTACCAAATAAACCAGCATTTCCAGAAACTCCTCCGTTTAGGGCGATTGCATTACCGTCATGAACGACACCTGGTCTCAATCTGCCCCTATTCGGCCTTTCATCAGTGGTTATTACAATTCGATCTCTAAGTTCATCGCCTGGTTTGTATAGAATATCCTTCAAATTTAATGGTTTAAATAATAATTTATCTAGCGTTTGATCTAACTCTTCACCTGATATTTTTTCCATTGCATAGCCTAACAACATGAAGCCTAGGCAACTATAAATCATTTGCGTTCCTGGTTGATATACTAACTCCGCTGAAATTAATTTTCTTATAACAACTTCTTTTCCTTTATTCCATTCACCATTTTCATACAAATTGAAACTCGCGGGCAAACCACTCGAATGGGAAAGCAATTGCCGAAAGGTTATATCCTTCTTTGCGCCGTCAGAAAACGAGGGAACTACATCAACTATTGGTTGATCTAAACTAGCCAATTGGTCTTCGACAAGTTTCATAAAAGCAGTAGCGACGAACGCCTTCGTTAGGGAGGCTAAATCAAATATTGAATCTTTTCTTGTTTTTCTTGATGGGTCAGTGGGGTCTAGAAGACCTCTGGCATCTTCTAAATAAACACTTCCATTACGCACCACACGCACACTCGCTGCGGTGAACATATCTTTCTTAATGCCCGAATCTATGTACTTTTCAATTTCCCTCATTGCCATTTAGTAATTCTCGACTTACTTTTAAAAAAAGCTTTCTGGTCTTGGATATTTTATATCTTTTGGCATTTCTTTTACCAAGAAGTGAATATTTCTTAATAAGTTTTTCATTAAATAGCAATCGATTAACTATTTTGGCCAGCTCCTCCGAGTCTTGAACTTTGAAGCTAATACCGGATTTTCCCACAACTTCAATCAGGCCATTTGTTTTTGAGTATATCACTGGTAGCCCATGAGCTTGTGCTTCGACTGCAACCAGACAAAATGCTTCAATTTTTTTTGTTGAGACTACAATGGCATCAAAGTCGGTAAGTTTCTTCCATAATATCTTTCTTGGTAAAAAATCAAGAAATGTAATTCTTGACTCCAAGTTATATTTTTTTACTAGGTTGATTAAAAAGTCTTTTTGATCTCCGTCTCCTATAACTGTAAGGTGGATTGTTGGATCGATAAACCTCATTGAATTAATGATTGTATCAACGTTTTTATTTGCATCCAGACGGCCTGCATACAATATTTTTCTCCTTACTGAGTCTGGTCTACAAATAGGTCTTATACAAATTTCGTCGGGAATTCCCCATGGAATAATCACACTTTTCTTTTTAAAAACGGTCAACTCTACAAATTCATTGAAGATTCTTTTTGTAGGAAATATAATTTTTTGTGATTTATTGTAAATTTCTACAATATTTTGCTTATGAAAATTACTCTGAAGTGCAAACTGTATATCTGTACCATGGCAAATAGCAATCTTGGGTAAAGGAATATTGCTTAAAGCCAAAGCCATACCGAAACTAAGATGTTGTACATGAATAACGTCTGGTCTGAATTCAGACACATGTTTTTCGATTTCTTTCGAAAGAGAATTAACGTAGGTAGGATATTTTTCAGGGTTGATCTCCTTTTTAATTCTTAATAACTGAACATCTTTAATATCTGTCCAATCATTGGGGGTAGAAGGCGCGAGAGCAAGAAAACGCACGCTTATACCTTTGGGTAAGTTGGAGTACAAATCATTTGCCAGAATCATACTTCCACAGTTTGGACTAAATGGTAAATCTATGCCTGTTAATATCTTCATAATTATTGGGATGACTTAATTTTAGAGTTGATTAGAGACGGTGTAATTTCATTGTTCAAATATCGCCCACTATCAAAAAAATATGCATCTCCATAGGGAATAATTGTACCTTCATTTACAAGAAAACATATTCTCCCAAATTTCATACCAGGATACACAATTACCGGTTTTACACACTTGATTTCTAATGTCCACCTAATTTTACTACCCACATGTGCCATCGGTGCAGAAATTTGAACCCATATGCCAAGCGAACCAATAGAATTATTTCCGTACAGAAGTTGAGTATATTTTTTACTGGCGGTTGCTTCTTCGGTGATACCTAAATAAAACTCGCCAAGCTCAAGTTTAAAACCAGTATCTTTGATTATCACTTTTTCTCCCATGGATGGATTTGTAATATCATTCAGCACTCCGTCGCAATATCGTATTAACTCTTTACCTAGATGAAAATCGTAACTATTAGGTTGTATGGATTCTTCACGAAATACATCAATCTCAATATTCCCCCTTGCTATTTCTTTCTTGATTTGATTCCCCGTAAGTATCATATATTTAACTTTTTAAAATCCTTGTATATCTCGGATTTTCTGGGAGCATTTGAACCTTGATATTTTCCCGTATAGAGTTTGATTTTACCGTATGGTTTAAGAAAGAATATCTGACCTATTCTCATTCCCGGATACACCCTAACCGGTCTCACGGGAGTTAATTGTAATGTCCATCTTCCCGAAAAACCAATGTCCCCTAGAGGTGCAGTAATTTGTACAAAAAGGCCGAGTCGACCAACGCTCGATCGCCCATAAATAAATGGGGCATAATAGTTACTTCCCATTATTTCTTGGGTACAACCAAGATAAAGCTCGCCTGGCCTTAAGACAAGACCGCCTCCATTCATTTTCAATTCGAAAGTTGGTTGTTCAACTCTTGGATCCAACACTCTATTCTTATAAAGAACAAAAGTGTCACCGAGATGAAAGTTGTAGCTATTGGGGTTTAAACAATCAAAAGCATAAGGATCAATTACGATCCTTTTCTTTTTTACTTCCTCGTCTATCTTTGATCCAGTTAATATCATTTTTGTGCTTTGCCTCTCTCATGAGTTGTTGGGTTATAAAGTCTCTCATCTTTATACCAGTATTATAGCAGTTTTCCTTAAAATCGGCAAAAATATTGCCTGCCAGATAGCTGGTAGTAACAAACTTTATGATTTTTGGCATCCTTTTTAGGGGTGTATTTAAACAAAGATATCTCTTTAAAGAGTCTGGTAGGGAGTTTAACACCTTTTCAAATTCATTCCTCTGAGCTTGGGCTATAAATAATTCATTCTCTAAAGGACAACAATTATATATATCTTCTAATGTAATCGCTTCATTAGGTAGTAGAGCTCTAAAACAATGATAATTTATTACAGCAAGGTCTACATTAAATTCGTTTATCAATGGTTTGAGGAAATAATGTGTTAACTGTTTCCGATTTTTGCATCTTTTTACAAACTTACTTTGTAGAATAAAAATTTTCTTTTTGAATGTTTGGTCGTATTTAGTAATGTACTTTTCCAGAAACTTAATTTCAGGGAATTCAGGTTTAATCGAATTTTCGACAGAAGTTATTCTGTAAGAAAAAGCGTCATTATTTAGTTTAAGAGCTCCATACCCCCTAGCATATTCGGGAGCCTTTACAATTAATGTATTACCAACTCTTTTTTGGGATAATTTGGAGTGGCAGTGGCTAGAGATAATGACATCAATTGCTGGAATATTTTTAGCTAACTCAATATCGTAAATAAAACCACTGTGACTTAACAGAATAATCTTATTAGCAGTTTCTCTTAGCTGGCGTATCAAATCTGGTAGTATTTCAATAGGATCCTGTACCGTAAAACCCTTTCTTTTTTTTATCTCAATTGACGAGAAAGCCTCGGGTGAAAGTATCCCAATAAACGCTATATTTATGTGTCGATATAAAAGATATTTTTCAAAAAATGGTTGGTCATTATAGAGTAAATTAGAGTTGATAATTGGAAATCCATTTTTATAGAGACTAATGACATCTTGAAAACCATGGTTCCCTGGGATAATAAAATCGTATAGTTTGGTGATAAGTTCGGATTCGGGTTTTCCTTTCAAGAGGTTATAGAACGCATGACCCTCACTAAAATCTCCTAGATCCACAATAATCTTGTTTGTTGCTTTGTGAAGGGTAGCTAGTCTCCCAAAAAGAGCCAAAGACTTCGGTATATAGGAGTGAATATCATTAGTAAAATAGATAGTAAATTCGTTGTTTGTGTTCATGAAAACTACTTTATTTGCCAAATTTAGTTATGTTAGCACCTAACTTGACAAGTTTTTGATCCAGTTTTTCATAACCTCTTTCGATTTGGGATACATTTGAAATGACAGATTCACCTTTAGCTGAAAGAGTGGCCAGCAACAATGCTGCACCTCCTCTAATTTCGTTGCACCTAGCTTCACCAGAATGAAAAACTGTTCCCCCATGTATTAACGCCCTTGTTTCAGATATTTGATCAATATGAGCTCCAAGCTTATTTAGCTGGGGAATAAACTGGGAGTGCCTACCGGGATTCATCTGATCCTCAATAATACTGTCTCCATTTATCGTACAAAGCAGACTGGCAAGAATAGGCTCAAAATCGGCATCAATATCGGTTGGACCGAGACCAGAGATTACATCAGTGGGTTGAAGATTGTCACTATCAACTGAATTTACTCTTACGCTGTGTTCACCCATCACACATTTGAAACCAATTTGTTCTAGTTTATCCAAAAATGGTCTTAGATGATTAATAATAACATTTTTTACCGTAATATCACCTTTAGTAATAAGCCCCGCCGTCAATAAAGTAACTGCCTCTATTTTATCTGGAATAATGGTGAAATCTGTTAAACTAGCTCTCGATGTTCCCAATATATGTAGTCTATCGTCGAGAATTTCAATTTTTACTCCCGCCTTTTGTAGAAAGTAAATTAAAGATTGGGTTTCTGGACTCTGATTGTAATTGATTAGTTTAGTTCTACATCCCACCGACAGACTGGATGCTAATAATGTGTTAATCGTAGCCCCTCTACTCGGGAATGGTAATTTGATGATAATTTGTTTTTCATCCCAATCAGCTCTTTTTTGTCCTAAAGCACTAGTTTCACCCACTTGAAATTCATAACCCATTTTTTCGAGAGCTATAAAATGTTGATCCATGGGCCTTTCTCCCACGCTACAGCCGCCAGGAGGAGGAATGCTAGCTTTACCAAATCTTGATAGCAATGCACCGAGTAAATAATATGATCCTCTAATTTTGCTACCCAAGTGAGAGGGAACATTTGTTTCTGAAATTGATCGAGGATCTATCTCTAAAGAGTTCCCTTCTTCATACGTTATGGTCGCACCCAACGAATCTAGTATTTCAATAAAACACCCGACATCTTCAATTTTTGGTACGTTATTTAGTTTGATAGGTTCGTCAAGCAAAATAGATGCAGCAAGTATAGGAAAAGTAGCATTTTTTGAACCACCTGGGGATACAATGCCAGACAATTCATTACCACCCACGATTTGGTAAGAATTGAATTCTTTTCCATTTTTATCAATAAATCTTTCTTTCATACTATCTCCATTGAACTGCCCCCGCCCTTCCAGGGGAGTAATTCAATATAAGTTTTCCATATTGCTTTTTTATCACTTTCGGTTTGTTTAGGCGAGGATGCAGAATCGAAGAGTAAAAATGGAGTATTGACTCCAAATTCCCAATTTTTCTTTCTTCGCCTCATCTTGAGCTTTAAGAAGTTGATCTTGATAGATAAAAGGTTGACGCTTTTGGTAGATGACGACGCGAGCAAGACCTTTCCTGGCTAGTTCAATAGAGACATTTTTATTGTCAACGATGATATAAGCTAAAATTCTGTCGAATTTGTCTGATTTGTAGGCGTCATATTCCAGTTTGACTTTCTTTCCCTCAACTAATTTTTTGTTTTCTTCGGTGGCTTCTTCTTCGAAAGGTTCACCGGTTTCCGGAGCGGTGATACCAACATAACGGACGATGATGCCGTTTTCTAAAACAACCGTGTCGCCGTTAACGATACGTTGGACGATTGCCTCGTTCGGTAATTGGTCTAATTGGACAGATTGGTCAGATTTGGGAGCTTGGGGAGTTTGGGATTGAAATTTAATTCCACCGAGAAACGAAAAGACAGAAAGCAAAAAACCGGAAACAAGCAAAATAAATATCCTTTTTACTTTCATAAACCTTATTTTTGGATAATAAAATTATTCAAAAACAATTTTAGTGTTCTATATTTGATTGGTTAGGCTTTAAAAAATTGCGAAAATTTAAGCTTGTAAAGACTCTCTAAAAAATCGCTTCCCGCATAACCAGCCAGTAAAGACATTCGCCAGTCAGCATTCATAATCAGGCCTGACATTTGGCCAACGATTACGGAAACTAAAATTGAAAAAGCAAAATATTTCCATTGAAATTTGAAATTATCCAGATTAAAAGTTTGAGATTTTGAGATGCCGACCAAGCTTCTGACTAACCCTCCCATACCGCCGGCGAGGAATTGTAAAGCCTCAATGGGAATCATCTTTTCTCATCTCCAATCGGATCGGGTTGTTTAGGGAAAATTTTTTGAAAACTACCCTTGCCGTATTTAATGATTTGGCCGATTTTAGAAACGGTTGAAGTGCTGGTATCTATCTTGGGTGAAATTTCCTCGTAAGTCTCTCCTTCTAGAATAAGTTTAGCAATCTTGAGTCTTTGGGCCAAATCAAGAATTTCTTCTTCAGTCAAAAGATCATCGAGAAAATCTGCCAGCTCCTGTTTGGTTTTACACTTTCGAAAGGCTCTCAAAATTACTTGTTTATCTTTTTCTAAATCAGTTCGCTTCATAAAGGCCTCCTTAATTTAAAAAATCGATTGATAGTTTGTTGTTCTACCCTTACCTTCAACTCTAATTTTTCCTTGATTAACCAAGGTTTGCAAATAATAGGCAGCAGTGCGTGGAACCACATGTAAAAAGTCACAAACATCGTCATTGGTGATTTTGTCTTTTTCCTGAATAAGTTTTTCAATTTTTGCCAGATTCTCCTCTTTTCTTCCCTGTCTTTCCCGATTGGCTTTTTGTCTTCTGGCCTCAAGCTCGGCTAAGAGTCTTTCTTGAGCCCGCCGGTCTACTTCTGCTTGGTCAACGACAGGAACTTCGACGACTTTTTCAACGATTTTCTCAACCGGGACTTCTTTGATAACCTCTTTCTCGATGATTTGGGGTTGGCCCGCCTACGCCGGTGCTTCGGCGGGTAAAGGAGTAATTGAGGGAAGATATGGCGTAGAATCAATGAAACCAAGATAACCATTATTTAGGTCAGGATTGTTAGGCTTGATTCCAAAATGAAGGTGCTCACCAAATGCCGTACCGGTTTGACCGGATAAGCCAATCACCCCACCTGTTTTTACTTCCTGATCTTGGCTGACTTTTGCTTCTTTAAGATGGGCATATAAACTCTGACCCCAGGGATGTTGAGTGGTTACAGAAATACCAAAATCGCCGTTGTCACCGGATTGGATTACTTTGCCGGAATCAACAGCCAAAACTTCAGCGCCTTCAGGTAAACCAAAATCTAAACCATGATGACCGATAATTCCCCACTCGCTAAATTTTTGTTTGATTCTTTCATCTTGCGATTGGGCGCCAAAAGAAAATGTAATTGAAAAATTGCCGTTAAAAGGTAAACGAAATTGAGGGATGGGAATTGGTTCCGTTGGGGAGATTGGGGGAGTTGGAGGTGATATGGGTGGTTTGACAACTTGAGTTGGTTCTGTTGGAGTGGTTGGGGTTTCTTCTGGAGCCGGTGGTACCGCTTCAGATTGCGATCCTCCGGCTGACTGACTGGGTTGAGGTTCGATTGGTTGCTGATTTGGGTCATCGGGCATACAAATTCAGTATAACAGACTCCAATTAACGTTGTAATCTTGTAGTATTGTACAAGACTAAAAAAACTATTTGAGAGATTGGTCTAATTGGAAAAATTGGAAGAAAAGACTAAAGGATTTTTCCAAAAATTCAAAAAGCGTCCAGTCAGAGGTAGGGAACGAGATTAACTTTGGAAGCGGCGTAAAGCAAAAAGGGATAAATTCTGTCTTTTCCGAAATCGCGCAAAATGGTGGAATTTGCAGGATTTTGCCCCGCCCGCCTCATTTCGCTTCAAAAAACGACGAAGGGGGTGAGCGAAGCGAGTCCCGCCTTTGGCGGGATATAAGGCGTCCAAGAAATACCACCAGCGATATTAAGGATAAAATGCGGTTCGATCTCCACTAAAGGAGAGAAAAAAGTAAAGAATAAGCGAAGCGACGGGGACGCTCGCCCGCAGCGAGACAGGGTTTGGAGAGGAGCGTCCTCGCCGAAGGCGAGGGCGGAGGCCGTAAGCGTCAGCGACAAGATACGTCACTGCGAGCAAGGGCGACTAACGACGATCCCCGCCACCCCAACCTTTTGCTAGCCCGAAGGGCGTCCTGAATTACAGGGATTATAAAAAGTTATGTAGCTCGCCCTTAGGCGAGCCAAGAAGAGCAACAAGTTCTCAAATGGGCGGCGGGGGAAAGGCGGGCGGGGCCTCTTTACGAAAATTTCCAAAAAGATTTTAAAAGCGAGCCCCGACCCGCCGACTGGCGGGGAGGGGCGAGTTAACAGCAAAAGCGAAGGCCGCCGACCTGCCCGGCCGTAGCGATAGCGAAGGCGGGAGGCGGCCTGAGCAGCACGATGATTTTGTGGCATTGTCTAAGAAATTTTGATAAAATAACCCTAATTAATAGTTTTTCAGGAAAAAAGTTCGAGCGGAGTTGTAAATATACTCCAAAGTTATCGCCTTATTTCATAGAAAATCGGTCTTATTACAGGTATAATCAGGCTATTGGCTACGTGACCGAGTGGGTTGATGGCGAGCGGGCGTAGCCATCAACGGGTTGGGACATCATCCTGGGTGACCATGAGGGACAGTTTTTTGCCGGAGGCAAAGCCGAGACATAAAATGGGAGCGAAGCCGAGATTGATGGCCTGGTGACCGAGTGGTTAGGTAACGGTCTGCAAAACCGTGTACACCGGTTCGATTCCGGTCCAGGCCTCAAAAA
>CAYIGA010000005.1:0-21731 GCA_964362925.1 uncultured Candidatus Saccharibacteria bacterium
GTAAGTTTCTGGCTGGGTCTCAAGAGTTGAACTTTCCGCCCGCTTAGTGTCAAGACTTGGCTGGGGAGTGAGATTGGTTTTAGACTTGTTTTTGGCTTTCGTCCAATAAACGGCGCCGGTGGCGACCGCGGCGACGCCAAAAACCGCGATTAAGAGGATAACAACTGGGATGAAACCGCGACTGCGACCGCACATTAATATCATTACGGCAATATATTTTGAAGCTGTCAAGGCATTGACATCTGGGTTCTTTAGACTAGACCTGGATCACTACCGGTATCACCATCGGCCGGCGTTGGGTTTTTTCAAACAGAAATTCACCGATGTCGTCGCGCATCGCTTTTTTGAAGTACTCCCAGTTAATCGTCCCTCGACCGGTGTGGAGCTCGTGAAGTTTTTTGATTTGGGTCCGAGTGTTGGCGATTAGATCTTCAGACTCCTTCATATAGACGAAACCACGGGAGATAATATCCGGGCTTGTTAAGAGCGTCCCTTTTTGGCCGTCGACAGTCATAATGATCAAGAAGATGCCGTCTTTGGCCATCGTCTGACGATCACGGAGAACGATCTCACCGACATCACCGACTCCGAGACCGTCAATTAAGACGTAGCCGACCGGCGCTCGTTCCTTAGCGATACGGCCGCCGTTGGCATCGAATTCGGCGATTTGGCCGTTTTCCACAATCAAGCAGTTTTCTTCTTTCATCCCCAAACCCCGCGCCAGCTTGCAGTGCTCGACTAAGTAGCGATACTCGCCGTGAATCGGGATGAGATATTTGGGCTGTAAGAGCGATATTAAGAGCTTCATCTCCTCGCGGTTGGCGTGACCGCTTGAATGGATGTCGAGTTCTTTATTAGTGATAACTTCAGCGCCAAGACGATAAAGATTATTAATCGTCGCGGCCACGGCGACTTCGTTGCCCGGCACATTTGAGGAAGAGAGAGCGACAGTATCGCCTTTCTTAATGTTGATATGGCGATGTTCGCCAGTCGCCATTCGGACAAGCGCGGAAAACTCCTCGCCTTGTGAGCCCGTGCACATGACAATCACTTTATGATCGGGCAGGTTATTAATCGAGCGAATATCCGTTAAAACTCCCTGGGGTACTTTTAAATAACCCAGCTCCATGGCGATATTGATGTTTTTCTCCATCGACCGACCAGAGATAGCCAGTTTACGGCTGGTGCGAGCGCAAGCGGTGACGACGTGTTGAATCCGGTCAATCCGGCTGGCAAAGCTGGAGACGATAATCCGTCCCGGGGCTTTGACAAAAATGTCTTCCAGGGCTCGGCCAACTACCTGTTCGCTCATCGTGTAGCCGGGGTTCAAGACATTGGTTGAATCAGAGAGTAGGCAAAGAACGCCCCGTTTAGCCAACTCGGCCAGCTTTGTAAAATCAGTCGGTTCGCCAAACGGCGGGGTGAAATCTATCTTCCAGTCGGTGGCGTGATAAATTAGGCCAACCGGAGTGGTGATAGCCAAGCCCAAGATATCCGGAATCGAATGGGTCATCCGGACCGGCTCGATGACAAAGGCGCCAATTTGAATTTTTTCGTTCGGTTTGATGATTCGAAAATCAGCGCCTTCAATGCCGTGCTCTTCAAATTTAGACTTGATCAGGCCAGCTGTCAGCGGAGCGGTAAAGATTGGCACCCGAAACTTCGGGTAGATATAGGGCATAGCGCCGATATGGTCTTCGTGGCCGTGAGTAATAATGAAGGCCCGAATCCGATCTTTGTTCTGCTCTAGGTAGGTTGTGTCGCAGATAACATAATCAATTCCCGGCATATCGGCGTCAGGAAATTTAATGCCAGCGTCGATGATGAGAATATCGTTGTTATATTCATAGACGAGCATATTCTTGTCGCCAGTCTCGCCGCTACCGCCAAGGGGAATAATCCGTAAGGTGTTGTTGGGCGCCCGAGCGATGACTTTGGCCGTTGGCGCCCCTTCGGTGGCGCCGGTTGGGCCGAATTTTTGGCCGCTATGGTTACTCGGTCGTCGAAAGGGCTTGTTGCTCGCTCGAAAGGGCCGAGCTTGACCGCCCGAAGGACTTGAAGCAGAACGATTGTCTGGCCGGTTTCGGGGCTTAAAAATCCGACGACCACTGGGCCGATTTGCTCGGGAATCCAGTTCGCCAGTCGGTTGGTTGGTCTTGCTCGGCGGTGCTATTACTTGTCCGGCGTCGGAAATATCGACGACGCCGTCGCTGTTTTTGCCTGTCCCACTAGTGGCAGTCGCGGGGCTATCGGCGCCGCTATTATTAGCACTGGCAGCACCAGAATTAGCAGAATTAGATTGATCCAGTTTAGGTATCCTTTCTGTATTTATATTGGAGTTCTTCGTAGCTAGTCTAGATAGTATAGCAAGCCGTTTAGCAATTGTCAACCAGCGCTGATTTTGTCCATATAGGCCGGGATCTTGGCGAAGTCGTCGAGCAGGGTTTGGCGCATGCCGCCGTTGTAAAGGGCGGCGGCGGGGTGGTAGAGGGGCAAAAAGGCCTGGCCTTTTAATTCAATCAGCTGGCCATGGAGTTGGGAGATCGTCCGTTTTTCGTCCGGCAATAGAGCGGCTAGGGCGTGACGACCCAAGAAACAAATTAGTTTTGGTTTAATAATGGCGATCTGTTTATTTAAAAACGGTAACTGAAGGGCAATCTCGTCCGGCAGAGGGTCACGATTGCCCGGCGGTTGGTATTTAATGACGTTAGCGATAAAGACGTCAAGGCGTTCGAGGCCGATGGAGTTAAGCATTTCGTTCAAAAATTGCCCGGCGGCGCCGACAAACGGCTTTCCCGTCTCATTCTCTTTGGCGCCTGGCGCCTCGCCGACAAAGATAATTTCAGCGTCCGGATTGCCCTCGCCCGGCACCGGATTTTGGTTGGGCTCGTAACGGCAGCGCTTGCAAGCGGCGACACGTCTAGCCACTTCCGCCAAGGCCTCAACTTTTGTCATCATTGATTACCATTGGTATATCACAATTTGGAGGAGCTATTTTCCGCTCGGGAAAAATGCCGAAAAAGTATTGACAAAGAGCGGGATTATGGCATAGTTCTCCTACCTTAACTTGAAGTTGCCGGACAGAACCCGGCAAGGAGATTCCAAAATGAGCGGTTGCACCGATGCCAGTACTCTGGCGGATCTCAAGATCGTCCCGATCGGGTTGGTAACAATGTTCGACCTTAGACATTGTGACCAATTGACGGGAAACCGTCTTAGTCGTAGGTTTCCAGAAAACCCCAAGAAGGACCATCGGCTATTTAAGACCTTTAGTCAAAGCGAGGGCGGGACGGTAGTATCCAACTACCACCGCCTGACTCGCGGCGGCTTGCCGATTCAGGACAATGGCTTCTGTATTAGCCAGCTGAACGGCTCGGTTGAATTCCGGCAGTTGAAACTGATTCTACCAGACTTCAACGCCACCACCCTCGTTTGGATCAACGAGAACCAAAATAGACCCAACTTCCCGCCAATCTGGAAGAAAAAGCTCGAGTTTCGGCAGTGGGAAGCAGTTGACCCCAAACGGCCGGGGGCGCTCGACGTTAAGGAAACGTTCGAGGCGCTCGGATGGATCCCCGACGACGCGCTCGTTGACGTCGTTGTTTGGCTAAATCCCAACAAATCAACCGGCTGGTGGCAGATGAACGTGGTCTGCCGGTGCTGGGACCAACGAGCCAATCTAAAAGTTCCGAGGTCGCCCCTGGAAGTATGCCAGGTCGAGGGGAGGTGGACAGTCGGCCTAGAACAGTACGGCTTCGAGTTCTAGAGCCCAGTCTTTCCCCTTTCTGTCTGTCGCCCCCGTCCACATTAGTGGCGGGGGCACTTTGCTACCATAAAATGGTATCCCCCGACTGACGCACCGTCGGAAGTAAAGTCAAGACAACACCCGTCATTACAAAACCCAATTTAGTCAATTAGGACTTAGGTCGTGTATTCTGATAATTAATGGCGACTATTTTGGAGTTGCGACTGGCCGATATCGCTCGGCTCAAGGAGCTTTCAGCGACCGACCCGACGCTTAGCGAGGCCGAAGAGCCAGCCCAATTCACTCGCCCCTTCTTGGAAAAGATCGGCATTTTTTACCAACCCCAATTACTGGGCGAAGGCTACATTAAGCACAGCTACCGCGACTTTATCGTCGAGGAGATAACCGAAAACGGCCAGGTTATTAGTATTGCTCCGGGGCCGTTAACCGATCACCAGCTCGACTCTCCACCGCCAGCTGACCGAACCAAAAAACTCCGACTGGAAGTCGATATGGTTAAACAAGGCTTTTCCACCTTTGAAGCGATCGAACAACTTGCCACAGAGCTGGGACTAGATTTAAACCAAATCTCTTACGCTGGGCTTAAAGACGGTAAAGCGATTACCGCTCAAAGAGTCTCGATTAACCAAGTGATGGTCGACCGGCTATCGACTTTGAACCTGCCGAACATTTTCTTGAAGAACGGGCACTACCGGGTCGGTATGGGCAATTTAGGCGAGCTGATCGGCAACCGTTTTACGATTTTAGTCAGAACGAAGTCGATTAACCAAGAACAGATCAGTACTCGGCTGAAAGGGATTGGCGAGCAAGGATTTCTCAATTTCTTCTCCCTTCAACGCTTTGGTGGTCGACTTTTGAGTCACAAAATTGGCAAGCAAGTGATGCTTGGCCGTCACGACGATGCGATTCGATTACTTTTGGCTGGCGTCAGCCCGCACGAAACCCGAGCGCTTCAGGATCTGCGCCAACAGGCGATCTCAATCTGGAGGGATTGGGAGAAGATCGGTCAATTGTTTGGCCAGTATCCCTATTTTTTCCAACACGAGCTAAAAGCGATCGAGTCGCTTAAAATATACCCCGATGATATGGCGGCGGCCTTACGGGCGACGCCCGACCAAACCAAGATGGCTTACAGCGCCTACGGTAGTTACTGTTTTAATCAGGTGCTGTCGCAACAAGCGACGACTGGCCAGATCGATCCATCAATCGCCCTACTTGGCCCGGAATCAGTTGCCTGGTACGACCGTCTTTTACCCGAAGAGGGCTTAAAACAGTTGCGTTGGCACCAACCGACCTTGAACTTTCTCGGTCGGCCCCGGTCACGGTCGATTCCCGCTCGGGTCGGGGTCGATATTCATTCGGTTACCCCAACCGAAGTCGGGCTGATTTTTCACTTTGATCTGACTAAAGGCGCTTACGCGACGACTTTTCTGGCCGAGCTATTTGGCTTGTATCAAGGCCGACCGATTCCTAGCTGGGTTCATGAAGAGTCGGTCGATATCAGAGCGGCGATCGGTTACCCTTCAATCGAAACAACGGAGCAGGCCTTCCCGAGTTTGCCAGCCAATCTTGAGGAAGATATCGCCGATGACTGATAATGGCCTTCGGCGGTGGATCGGCGCCAAAGCTAGAGAAAATTAGTCGATCCGCACTAACGAAATCCGGCCTTTGTCCGGGTCGACGTCTTTGACCCGGACTTTGACGGTGTCGCCGACTTTAACAACGTCGGAGACTTTTTCGACAAAACCACCAGTGCCGAGCGCCGAGACGTGAATCATCCCGTCTTTGTTCGGGGTCAGTTGGACGATAGCGCCGATTTCTTTACCGGACAGGCGGTCTTTCTGGATAGCGATAATTGAACCGGTAAACTCCTCGCCAATTTGAACCGGTTTGCCGATCGACTCGACGATTGCCTTGACCAATTCGGCTTTAGCGGCGTCGTTACTGGTAATCATGACCGTGCCGTCGTCGTCGATATCGATATTGAGGATCTCTCGGCCGCCTTGATCGTCGATGATCTTGTTGATCACTTTACCGCCCGGGCCGATCAGCTCGCCAATTTTTTCGGGATCGATCTTGGTGGTGATAATTCGCGGGGCAAACGGCGATAGCTCGCTCTTGGGTTCGGAGATGACTTCAAGCATCTTTGCCATAATCTGCTCTCGACCCTTCAGGGCGGCTTCAAAAGTAGCTTCGATCATAGGCGCGGTTAGGCCTTGGTTTTTGACATCGAGCTGGATGGCGGTAATACCTTTGGTGGTGCCAGCAATCTTAAAGTCCATCTCGCCAGCAAAATCTTCCAAACCTTGCAAGTCGGTTAAGACTTGGAAGTTGTCATCCGAAGCGGCGACCATGCCCATGGCAATACCGGCGACCGGAGATTTAATCGGCACACCAGCGTCCATTAGGGCCAAAGTCGAGCCGCAGGTTGCCGCCATCGAACTACTTCCGTTTGACCCAAGTATCTCGGAAACAAGGCGGATAGTATAAGGGAAGGTGGCGCGGTCGGGAATCATCAATTCTAGTGCTTTTTCCGCCAGAGCGCCGTGACCGATCTCGCGGCGGTTCATGCCGCCCATCCGCTTGATTTCGCCGGTGGCGTAAGGCGGGAAATTGTAGTGATGAATATAGCGCTTGGTGCCAAACTCCTCCAACGTATCAATGTGTTGCTCTTGGCCTGGGCCAGCCAGAGTGACAATCGTCAGCGCCTGGGTTTCACCGCGGTTAAATAGACCGGAGCCGTGGACGCGCGGCAGAACACCGACTTGAGCCGTAATCGGTCGGACTTCGTCCATCTTCCGGCCGTCGGGACGCTGTTTTTTATCTAAGATCAAAGCCCGGATTGATTTGAAGAAGGCCAGCTCGACCGCTTCTATCACTTGGCCTTCCTCAAAACTTTCGGCAAATTTGGCGATCGCGTCTGCTTCAAGCGCCTTTAAAAGATCGTGACGTTTTTCAAGATCGATTTCGGTGACGATCATTTGTAAGCGATCCCAAGCAAACTCTTTAACGAGGTTAATATGCTCTGGTTCAACATGTTCGACCTTTTCCTTGTCAGCGTTAATAAATACTTTTTGCGGTTCGATCGCCGCAGCGATCCCTTTTTGGGCCAACACTAGTGCTTCGGCCATCAAGGATTCGGAAATTTCATTAGCGGCCACTTCAATCATCGCAATTTTCTGGTCGCTCCCGGCGGCCAGCAAATCAAGTTGGCTCGTGACCAGCTGGGATGCAGTTGGGTTTAGAACTAATTTACCGTCGATTAAACCAACTCTAACGGCGGCGACTGGGCCGGTAAACGGAGCGTCGGTCTGGATCAAAGCAGCCGAGGCGCCGATAACGGCCAGCGCCGAGGTGTCATGCTCGCCATCAAAAGACAGGGTGGTGATAATTACTTGAATCTCCCGACGCAGACCCTTGGGGAACATCGGTCGAATTGAACGATCAACCAAGCGACCGATTAAAACAGCCGTTTCACTCGGCCGGCCTTCTCGCTTCATAAACTTGGAGCTGGAGATTTTGCCAGCAGCGTACATCCGCTCTTCGTAATCAACGGTCAGAGGGAAGAAATCGCTACCGGGTTTGGGCTTATCGGCAACGCAAGCGGTCGCCAATAGAACCGTGTCGCCTTGGCGGACTGTCACCGAGCCGTTGGCTTGACGAGCAAACTTGCCGTGTTCTAATACTATTTCTGTCTCTCCGTAGGGCACGATCGCTGACTTGATTTCTTTCATGACAATTCTCCTCTTTCTAAGGAGGGCGCGATCATGCGATTAGCTGGTGGTGATTCCAAGCAAGCTTGGGATCACCACCAGCCAGACGATCGAACGACCTCCGTTACTTAATTACTAATTATCAAATTACTAGCTCCGAACGTTGTGAAGAGCGAGCGAAGCGACATTTCTAGTCTTTCGAGTTTACTTGCGTAAACCTAATGATCCGATCAATTTTTTGTAGCGCTCGGGATTTTTCTTGTCTAAATACCCGAGCAAGCTCCGACGTTGGCTAATCATCTTCAGCAAACCCATTCGCGAATCAATATCCTTCTTGTGAGTCTGGAGATGGTCAGAGAGAGTGTTGATTTTGTCGCTCAATACCGCCACCTGAACTTCCGATGAACCGGTATCAGTTTCATGGGCTTGAAACTTTTTGATCGCCTTAGCTTTACTGGTCATCTTGGGCCGTTTACCGGCGGGAGACGAGTGATTATTGACCGACATTTTGACCATTCTATGAAGATATTTTATCAAATTCTATTGAATGTCTCAACTGGTCGAGACGGAAATCGGCTGGTCGGCGTCGATAAAAATGTCAATTTTAGTTAATACTTCCTCTTTAACCTCCGCTAAACTGCCGTCGAGTTGGAAGCCAGCGGCCGCTTTGTGACCACCGCCACCGAAGGCGGTGGCGATCCGAGCAACGTCGAAATCTTTACTGACCGAGCGGAAACTGCATTTGACTGTTCCCTCGAGTTCCTTTAAGACAAAGACAAAATCAACGTCGGTCGCCGACTTTAAGAGCTCATCGATTAGATTGGCGTCATCACCGCTTTTTAACCCCAGCTCGGTGAAGTCGTCGCTCGTCAGTTCCGTCCAGACGTATCGTCGCTCCTGATTCTCTTGGATTTTAGCTAAGGCCCGGCCCCACAACTTCAAAGTGGTCAAAGACTTACTGCTCATCCGTTCGATAATCTCCTGGTGCTTGGCGCCGGCGGCGACTAGTTGGGCGGCGACGGTCAAGGATTTGGGAGTGGTATTGATGTTTTGGAAACTGCCCGTGTCGGTAATAAGGCCGGTTAGGAGGCAGGTGGCAACTTCTTCGTCAAGTAAGTTCTCGCCCCGGCCGAGCGCTTCGATTAAAGCAACCAGCATCTCGGCGGTCGAGGTGGCGGTCATATCAACCCAGTTAATTTTAGCCGGATAGGAGTTGGTGACGTGATGATCGATTGAGACGGTTGGCGTTTCAAAAAAGAGATCAGGAAATTCCGGATAGATTGATCCGAGTCGGTCAAACCCAGTACAGTCGAGCATAATGACGGCGTCGTATTTAGGGGCTTGACGTTCAACCTTAACATCCTCCGGCTGGAGCGCCCCTTTGGGTGGAGTTATGACGATCTGAATGCGGTGTTCAGCGCTGATCTTTTTGTAGCCGAGCTTCAAGTCTTCGCCGGTGTTACGGGAGTCAATCGTAATAATCAAATCGTTACTCGGGACGATGGTTTTGTCTTTGACGTCAGTGTAGCCCGGCAGGTAGGAAAGCGAGGCGGGAACCTGGCCGATGAGAGTGGCGTCAACGTTTTTGCCCAAGTGTTGCAAAACTAGTCGGAGAGCCAACATTGAACCAAGAGCGTCGCCGTCCGGGTCAGTGTGGGTCAGAATTAAGACGTTTTGGGATTGGCGAATTAATTCGACCGCTTGGGCTTTGGGAGAGAGTTCCATGTTGGAATCAGTATAGCGGAAAATTGATATGGTTCAATATGCTTTACCGCTTTCAGCGGCAGTATTTTGCGGCAGAGCCGCCCCTCTCTTTTTGCAAAGGGCGGGGGCTTACTTTCTTCAAGAAAGCGAGCGAACTCCGGTTCGCGACAATTGCGAAGCAACCCCCAGGGTTTAATGAATTCCCTCGGCCCAATCGCACATATTAGCGAGCGGTGAAACCGCTCAATCACTTTACCCCTGGGGAGAAATCGGTTACAATATCTTTCGATATGCCAATTTCCGCTTCAGCCAAAAAATCGCTTCGGGTCGCTTTGCGCAAAACTTCTTTGAATCGTTACCGCAAGCAACTGATTAAAGTCGCCCTCAAAAACGTCACCGCCGACAGTTTCTCTAAAGCCGTGTCAATGATCGACAAAGGCGTCAAGTGGCAACTTTTCCACCAGAACAAAGCCGCTCGAATGAAATCCGCCCTGGCCAAACAACTCCCGGCCGGCGCCAAAATCGCGGCCAAAACTTCCGACAAACCAGTTAAGATCGCTCGAACCAAGACTGCTACGACTAAACCGGCCAAGAAAACAGTTAAGTCAACCGTTAAAAAATCTCAAAATTCAAACCTCACTGCGACCAAGGGGAGAAGCGAGCGAAGCGACAAATCTCAAAATCACAAGTAAAAATGCAAAATTTGGGGCTTTGTTCGGTACTGTCAATTTCTGATTTTTAATTTTGACCTGTCACTTTGAGTTTTGAATTTTCAAATTTGAATTATGATGGAGTCATGGACGGCTCCCGATTTTTGCGCTTCTCGACGACTCTTTTTGCCTTAACTAAAATAGCTCTGATAAGCGTCGTTCTGCTGATCGCTTTGATTATTTTTGTCGGTAAGCCCCTCCTAGTCAACGGCGATAGTATGTTGCCTAGTTTTCGCTCTGGCGAAGTTGTTATCGTTGATCAGATTAGTTTCTCTAATCAAAAAATGATTAGGCGCTTCGACGTCGTTGCCGCCAAGTTTCCGGCCGACCCGGACAAAACCAAGCTGATTAAACGAGTTATCGGTCTGCCCGGCGAAAAAGTTGCCGTCAAAGACACTCATATCTTTATTGACGGCCGAGCCTTGACCGAGCCGTATCAACCCCGATTCGGCCAAGCGCCTTACCCTGAAATCGCCTCAGTTACTCTCCGGGATGATGAATATTTCTTGGCTGGAGATAACCGACCGGGCTCGAGCGACTCTCGGTTATGGGGACCGGTCGCCCGATCGGATATCCTCGGTCGAGTTAGTTTTGTCATCTTTCCCCCTTCTAGCGTTGAATACGTCGATCGTCTAGAGTACTAGACGATCTCAAATCTCACTGCGACCGGCCAGCTGGCGGGGAGAAGCGAGCGAAACGACAAAGTTTAAATCTAAAAATATGGTTAACGAGTTGAAGGTTGAGTACTCTGGGCCAAGACGTGTGAAAGGTAGCCAAAGAGGGGAAAAAGTTTGTTGGCGAATTGATCAATGGTCTGGACGCCGTCGGTGATGTACCAGTGCGGTTGAGTAAACGGCAGATCGTAAAATCGTCGTGTCCACTCCACTTCGCAATCAAGGACGACCGCGTAGGGCAGATAGCTCAAAAATCGATCTTGGCTCTGGGCTTGATAGCTAATTAATCCTCTGCCAGTGAGGTAGTTCCGAAAGGCGAGCCAGCGGCCTAACTCCCGGTCGCCGTAAATGGTTCGACTGGGTAGGTTACGGGCAAAATAAGTGACCAGCAAGGCTGAAGCGATCATCCCGAGCCAAAAGAGTAATAAATAGCGGACCCCCTCAAAGAGAAAAACATTAGAGAAGAAGCCCATAAGAGCCAGAGCAAACAGAACTAGACCAACGGTCTGATAGCGGCGGTGGAGGCGAAGCGGGTTAGTGTAAAAGAAGCCGAGGTCGTTAACTTGTTGATAGGCGGCGAGAAATGCCTCGCTGACTCGTTTACTAAACAATTCTTGAGCTAAGGCGAACGACACTTCTTCCGAGGTAGCTTTATCACTTGACGGACCGAAGACTTGCTCAAGGAGCTGAACTTCAAACTTTTCCAGTTTATCGGACGCGCTTCGGCGGATGAAGCGAAAATCATTCCGACCGACTTGGCGAATAATCAGATGTCCCCGCCTCGCCAAATCAAGCAGGGTCGCTGCCAGTTCGCGGCTGGAAATACGGCCGTTCAAGAGTATGCCTAGCATCGCCGGCGAGAGACGGCTTGGCTGTTCGTCGAGCTCGATACTTGGCCCCAATGGCACCCGGCGATTTTTCGATAACCAAATCATTAGCAGGATGAGTAAGGTTAAAAGGGGCAAGGCGATGGAGACGCTCGTCCAGACCACCGCTGGCCAGTTATTTATTCGCTCCTTCAACAGCGATAAAGCGGTGTTGGTTAGATAGGACTTCGGCACTTCTAACTCCAACACCAGTTGAGCTTCCGGACCAATTTCAGTTGCGCTGTAGACAACCGTTTGCGAGTCGATTAATTGCGAGCTGGCGGTGGCCGCCCCACCGTTATTTCGGAAACGGCTACCGAGTAGACCTTCGGTGATTGGTTTGGGTAGGGAGACAGCGATAGTGAGCGAGTTGATAAATTTATCGGGCTTGTTGAGCACTTGATAACGGATGCGATAGAGCTTGTCGGAGATAATTTTTTCGGTCTGGAGTTTGGAATTTTGAGAGTAAAGCGAGCCGTCGCTGGTCAACGTCAGAACGATATCGTATCCGTTATTGGTGTCTGGAAAATGAGTTGGGACGTCAGTGGCGTTTAGCGGCCCCTGGAGAAGCCAAAAACCGCATCCCGCGATTACCGCGAAAAACAGCAACGATTTGCTGTACAAGCCAGAACTTCGGACGAGCTGTCCGATTATGCTAAAGATTGCCATACTTGCTCCCATTGTACCCGCTTTTGGCCATCGGGTAGGTAGGAGGCCAACAAAGCGATGGCATCGCCGGGTTCAATTAGGCCGGATTTGAGGGCGAGATCAATTTCCGAGAGAATATCGGTCATTTTGCGCCGCCTCTCTTGGTCGGGAACGTTTTTCCGCACCGCCGCGGCCAGGCCGCCAATTATCATCTCCACCGCTTCGCCGCGATTAAAGCTGGCCACAAGATGCTTCTTGAGCTCTGACCATTTTCCGGCCCGAACGTAGTCAAACAGGGCAAAGGGTTTTTCTGTTGGCGCTCGACCCCGGACTGAAATACTGGCCAGGCCCTGACGGGTTTTTAGGTCGGTTTGGATTGCCCACAGATCCGAGCCGTACTGGTCGATCCTCTGCTCAATCTGCTTGGCCGTCACTTCGATGCCAAGGACAGCGGCCTGGGCTTTAAGCCAACTTTTTAGAGCTAAACCCTCAAGCGACTTGGCCGAGATAATCTTGGTCGCCTTATGGCAAATTTGCGATAAGGCACCCTCGGCTTTGAACGGTTGGCCGTCCCAAACGACGACGACGCTACTGGCTGGTAGATCGGTTAAGATCGAGGCCAAATTGTCCTGTTCGACGATCGGTAGCTCGCTGGCGCGCTTAATAATAATCAGCCGCGAACTGGCAAAAAGGGGCACGGCTTTGAGATCGGCCCAGCTCGTTATTGGTTGTTCGGCGTCAATTTCAATCAGTTCCACCCCGTCCGGGTTCTTATGACGATATTTCTGCTTGATCGCCAAAATCGCCTCCCGAGCCAAAAATGAGTCCTCTCCCCGGATAAAAATCAACATGGGTTGAATATACCACGAGTAAGTTAGCGAGTCGGTAAGTTAGAAGAATTGGTAAAAAATAGCGGTCAGTGGCGAGCTCAAACTGAAGATTGACCTCTGTTATCAATTGTGCCTTTCGCCAAAGCACAAATCCCGGAAACTACTAGCATAAGACTAAGACCAACAAACATCTTGATCCAAATTCTCTTCACCTAGCACCTCTCTCGGTCGAAAGAACGATTGTACTGGCATATTGTAATCGTTCAGGCTAGTTTTCAAGAGGGTCGAGCCGGAGCTAGCGGCGACTTCGGCTGATGATCCAAATCCGCCCAATCCGGGCCGGTTTTAATATCGACAACCAGCGGCACTTTGAGCTCGGCGATATTAGTCATTACTTCTTTGACCAGTGTCGCCACTTCGTCCTCAAAGCCCTTTTTGACTTCAAACAAGAGCTCGTCATGAATTTGGAGGAGCATCTGCCCCCCCTCGGGCAGGTCTCGAGCAATTTCGACCATCGACAGTTTCATCATATCAGCCACTGTCCCCTGGCAGGACATATTGGTGGCAATTCGTTCGGCGGCCGATCTTAGCATCGGATTAGGCGAATGGATATCAGGTAGGTATCTTCGGCGGCCAAAAAGGGTTTCGGCATATCCGACCTCGCGAGCATGACGTTGACAGCTCCGAATAAACTCCCGCACCCCGGGGAAAGTGGCGAAGTATTTGTCGATAAACTGCTTGGCTTCGGCGACCGGAATGCCTAAGTCGTTAGCCAGGGCGTTAGCCCCCAAGCCATAAACGATACCAAAGTTAATCGCCTTAGCGCTCCTTCGGTCAACCATCAGCTTGGCGCCGACTTGGGTGTGAAAATCCTGACCAGAGTGAAAAGCGCCAATCAGCCCAACATCACCGGAAAGATGGGCTAACACCCGCAATTCCGCTTGAGAGTAATCAGCCCCAAGCAAAATCGATCCCTCTTCGGCGATAAAGGCCCGGCGAACTTCGTTGCCCAACTTGGTTCTAGTCGGAATGTTCTGCAAATTGGGGTTATTGGATGACATTCGACCAGTGGCGGCGCCTATCTGACCAAAACTGGTGTGAACGCGACCGAACTTGTCAATTTGATCGGGCAGGGTTTCGACATAGGTATTGAGTAATTTAGCTAGCTCGCGATACTCCAAAATCAGCTTTATGGCCGGGTGTTTATCCCTCAGCTTCATCAGCGATTCGGCATCGGTCGAGTAGCCAGATTTAATCTTCTTTATCCCTACCACCGGTAGGTTGAGCTTATTAAATAAAACCTCTTGGAGTTGGCTGGGTGAGGCAATGTTGACGTTGTCGCCCAGCTGTTTGGCTGCCTCGGTCTCAATATGCTTTAATTGAGCTTGGAGGACGACACCGAGATGCTCAAGATATTTCTTATCAACCTTAATACCAGTCATTTCCATCTCAACCAAAATCGGCAGTAGCGGCATCTCGATCTCGTAAAAAACCCGTTTCAAGTCGGCCTCTTCAAGAGATGGCGCCATCTTTTCGTAGAGCCGCCAGGTGATCAAAACATCCTCGCAGGCGTAAGCCGCTAAATCCTCGACCGAGGCCGAGGTCATGGTACCGTCTTTTTTGCCGCCGAGCAGTTGGCTGGTTGGGATCTTTCTGAAGTTCAGCTCACTCATGGCTAGGTCATCAAGTCGGTGCGAATAAGCGGTCGTGTTGACCAGTTGGGAGGCGAGCATCGTGTCGAACCAAACGTTGTTAGTCTCAAAGTTGGCGCCAAGGAGGGCGTGGAGATCATATTTGAGGTTATGACCAATTTTTTTGGCCTGACTGCCTAGAACGGCCTGGACACTCTGGCGGACTTGCTCGATTGGTAAACCAGTTTTGTAGGCGGGCGCCAGCGGTAGGTAGGCCGCCTTGTCTTTACTCCAGGCCAAGGCGATACCGATCAGCTCACCATCTAAATCGACCGTCTCGGTGTCGATGACTAATACTGGCTCCTTCAAGAGATCGGTCTGGAGTTCTTGCCAGCGCTCGATCGTCGTGACCGCTTCGAACGGTAGGGACGGCTCGATTTTAATCGATAAATCTTTTTTACCGTCAAACAAAGATACTTGGCTGGTCGCCTGAACAGACTCCGGCAGTTTGGCTAAGAGCGACTTAAAACCAAGTTCCTGAAACAGTCCAGCTACTTGCCTAAAATCAAAATTGGCGACATCGGCTTCCTTAAGATCAAGATCAATATCCAAATCCTGACGAATTTTGGCCAGGCGGCGGCTCATCATCACTTGATCTTTATTGTCGGCCAAAATCTGCCCGGGACGGTCTTTGAGATCGGCCAGGTGTTGGTAAATGTTCTCGAGGTCATGATATTTGGCCAACAATTCCACGGCCGTTTTCGGGCCAATCCCGGGCGCGCCGGGGATATTGTCCGAAGCGTCGCCAGCTAAGGCCTTGTAATCGACGATCTGTTCGGGGAAAACACCGATTTTTTCTTTGACACCAGCTCGATGATAAGTGAGAGTATCGGTAACGCCCCGGCGCAAACTGTAGACCGAAACCGAGTCGTTGACTAATTGAAGGGCGTCGTTATCGCCAGTCACAATCACCGTTTGCAGACCGGCTTTAGTCGCTTTGGCCGCTAGCGAGCCGATCAAATCGTCAGCCTCGACCCCTTTTTGAGCAAAGAGGGGGATATTCAAGACCTCGACAATCTCCCGGACTCGGGGAATTTGCTCGGTCAGCGCTTGATCGGATTCTTTCCGCTTGGCTTTGTAACCGTCATAAATTTCGTTACGGAAGGTTACCCGACCGATATCGAAACAAGCGACGACATAATCGGGCTTTTCATCCTGAATCGCTTTCAAGAGGGCGTTAGCAAAGCCGTAAACGGCGTTGACTTGTTCTCCTTTAGGGGTGGCAAGTGGCGGCAAGGCGTGGTAAGAGCGATGAATTAAGGCGTTGGCGTCAAGTAATAAAATCTTCTCTAAACTTGTCGGCATTTGGTTTGAGAATACCCGAGAAACCAGTCCTCGGCCAGTTTTCTGGATTATCGACCCTAGACACATATCTAATAATACTGTAAATATGGAGTAACTCGCCCTAGGTGAGTAGGCTTGGTTTTCGGACTAAGCCAAGTGTCTCCGTCAGTGGCCTTCGATAGGCGGCGGAGATTTGGAAATCGGACCCTTTAAGTAAGTCATTTTCACCCCGGGGGGGCGCATGCCGACGCCAAATTGTAGATTCCTTAGGAGGCTTTAGGTCCCCTATTCTTCTTAAACTGACCTTATTTCAGCCAGAGCCGATATGGTATTAACGACCGAGCAAAGCCTCAACTCGCCGCAAAACCAACTCCAGCTGATCGGCGGAAATTTTTTCTATGAATTTGGCTTGACGAGCGTTAACGTCAACGCTCCGGAGGTGAATCGGCAAAACTGCCCCTTTTGTCTTAGTTTTTTTCAAAATCACCTCAAATGGTAGCCCCTTAATTTGGCTCGTAATTGGGCAAATAATCGCTAAGTTCGTTCGGTTGGTGAGGAGTTTTGGTGATAAAACCAAAGCTGGTCGGCGGCCAGATTGTTCATGGCCAACTCGCGGGTCAAGAACTAGCCAAATTATATCGCCCTGACTAGGAACAAAGCTAATCGATTTTTTCGGCGCCGACATCTGATCCCAAATCCAACTCTCCACCGATCGATTGAGGGGTAACACCAGAGAGTATCGCTTCTAGAGTACTTTCGTCTGGTATCGGCGTTAGAATAATCGACCGGCCACGCAGACTAATTGCCAGTTGCGAATCTTGGCGGAGCCGAGCCGCTTCGACTACTTTTTTGGGCAAACGGATGCCTTGGCCGTTCCCCCATTTTTTGAGCGATTGAGTAATAAACATTGTATACATAAGTATACACTATTGTCACTGGTTGTCAATTAGAAATTTAAATCCGGTATTTTTCCAGCAATTCTTCCAGCACCGCTCGATCGGAGAACGGCACCAGTTTATCGCCGAGGGCCATCACTTTCTCCGCCCCTTTGCCTGTCACGAGCACGACATCTTGGGGCCGGGCCATTTGACAGGCCCGTTGAATTGCCTCTTTACGATCAGGCACCCGCCACCACCAGATATCTTCGCCGTTGTCTTTATACTTGAACGACAGGTCACCTTCATCGTCACCGGCCTTCTTGATTTTGTAGCGGCCACGAAGCGGCCGACCGCGGGGAACACCAGCGGCGACTTCGTCGATGATTGTATTCGGATCTTCGTGGTAAGGATCTTCGTTGGTCACAATTACATAGTCGGCATATCGACCGGCCAGGGCGCCCAAAATTGGCCGCTTAGTTTTGTCTCGGTCGCCAGTTGCCCCCAGAACCGAGATTAGTTTGCCGTGAACAGCTGGCTTGATCGTTTCATATACTTTCTGTAAGGCGTCAGGCGTATGGGCGTAGTCGACAATGGCGGTGAAGGCCTGGCCGCGATCAATCACTTCCATTCGACCGGGAACTGGCTTGGCCACCCGCAGACCTTCGACGACCGTCTCTAACGACAGGTCTAAACCCAAGCCAACACTAGCAGCGGCTAAAGCGTTGGAGACATTAAATTCGCCTGGCAAGGGAATGGAAATACTGGCTTGACGACCCCGAGAGAGTAAGACAAAATCGGTTCCGCCCGATCGCTGGTAGATTTTCTTGCCAACCAAATCAGCCGATCCTTTTAAGCTATAAGTGACAGTCCTGTTGGCGCTATGGGCGAGAAAATGCTCGCTTGAGGGATCGTCAATGTTAACTACCGACAAGCGCGGTCGGTGAGCGAATAGCTCCTCTTTGGCCTGGCGATATTTTTCCATCGTTTGGTGATAGTCGAGATGGTCGTGAGTTAAGTTAGTAAAAACAGCCACCTGAAAGGGGATACCCCAGAGCCGATGCTGATCGAGCCCGATTGAGGTCACTTCTATGACGACGTCGTCACATCCAGCTTTGACCATCTGGGAGAGCAGTTTTTGCAACAAAAACGGGCTGACGGTGGTCATCTTAATGTTGTTTTCAACCAATTTGTCGCCAATTTGCCAATCAACCGTCGTACACATCCCAACTTTGCGCCCGAAGGTCTGTAAAATTGAGGTAATTAAATGAGCGGTAGTCGTCTTTCCGTTAGTTCCCGTTACCCCAATCACTCGGAGCTTTTTGGCCGGAAAGCCGTAAATGACCGCGGCCAAAACTCCTCTCGAGAGGTGATAAAGGTTAATCAGCCAATCAGGAGTGTGCTGACGGATAGTCCGTTTAATAGAGGTCATCTGTTGTATTTATCGATTTTCATTGAACGGCTGGTCTTCTTCGCCTCTCAACGAACTTGTATAAGCTATACCAAAAGTGGCTCTGAACCAAGTCCCACGAACCTAACAGCCGAATTGACTGACCGCCAAATTGGGTTTTGAAGCGAGTCAAGCCGTCGTGAGGATGACTCTTGGCCGACGACGGGAACGGCGCGATCGCTAGTAAGTCGTAAACGGTCAGACCGCGTTTTTTAGCTTCTCTAATCGCTTCCCAGTGAGTTAAATACGGCGCCATCAAATTACGATCGTCGCCAGAGCCGCCGTACAGATAGCTACAGACCCCACCGTAAAACGACAGCAACAGCGCCGCCAGCGGTTGACCGTCTTTAGAGACAATAATAATGTCACCGGCTTGGTTGTCGGCCAAAGTTTTGGCCAAAAGTTGGAAGTAAGCCAAGGCGCGACCGCGGAAATTGGCCCGCTTAGCCGTCTGGTCATAAAGTTCAAATAAAATTTTAACCGATTGGTCAGTAATGCCCCAGTCAATTTTTAAATGATGTTTTTTGGCTAAGTAAATGTTGTAGCGGCCTTTTGGCTTCATTCCTTTGAGGAGTTCTTGCTCGGATTTGTCTAAGAGTAGCCACTGTCGATATTCCGGTTGAACGTCTTCAAACGCCTTGACTAATCCCAAACGAACCAACCTTCCGGCGAGTGCCGGACTCCAGAGCTCCAAAAATTCAAATCGGCTGAAAATACGTCCTGGTGTCGAATCTCCCTTTATGTCTTTAAACACATCAGAGAAGCGGCCGTCTTGGGGGATTTCGGGAAAATACAGAATTGATTTTCTTAAAGGCAAGAAGCGTGATAGGCCGTAAAGTTGGCCGTACTTATTCGACCGCCAACCGCTTGATTCTTTAAACTTCGCCCAAAATTCGGTTTGCAACATCGAGGCCATCATTCTAATTATACTGTAATCTAACCTGAATCGCTGTAAGATACGATAAATGTCTTCCCAGAAAAACAACTACGCCTTTATCGATAGCCAGAATCTTAATTTGGCGATCCAGGAACTTGGCTGGAAACTGGACTTCGCCAAATTTCGTGTTTACCTAAAGGATAAGTATGGCGTTGTCAAAGCATTTTTGTTCATTGGCTATATTGAAGGTATCGCCAGTCTCTACCAATCCCTCCAGGAAGCTGGCTTTATCTGCATCTTTAAGCCGACCCTAAAATACCGAGACGGAACCACCAAGGGCAACTGTGATACCGAGTTAGTCCTGCAAGCAATGATTGAATATCCAAACTATGACCAGGCTGTGATTATAACTGGTGACGGAGATTTCCAGTGCCTGGCGAAATACTTACTTACAAAAAAGAAGTTAGCAGTAATCATCGTCCCAAACCAGCGAAAATTTTCAGCTCTGCTTAACTTCAAAATTTTCCGCTCCCATCTCCGATTTATGAATAATCTGAAAGAAAAGCTCTGTCACAAGAAAAGACCCCACAAGGACAAAACCTTGTAGGGTGATCTTTTCTATTGGTGATCTATGAAAAAGATAGCAAAAAAATACCTCGGCGTCAATTGTATAGCTAGCCAAAAATGCGGATTCTAGCTATTGAAACTAGTTGTGACGAGACGGCGGCGGCCATTGTTGAGGCCAAAGATGAAGGAAGCCAGATAAATATCTTGACCAACATTGTTGCTTCCCAGCTCAAGACCCACACCAAAACCGGCGGGGTGATACCCGATGTTGCCGCCCGGATGCACACCGAGGCAATGACAGCTGTCCTCAATCAAGCTACTGACGGCAAGAAACTTGATTTTGATGCCGTTGCTGTCACGGAGGGCCCGGGTTTAATCGGTTGCTTGCTGATCGGCCAGTCGGCGGCCAAAACGATTGCCCAGGTTACAGGCAAGCCATTTTATCCCATCAACCATCTGGAAGGCCATATTTATTCGGCATGGTTGGGCGAAAATCGGCCCGAATTACCAGCTCTGATTGCGATTATATCTGGTGGTCATAGTGAGCTGGTCCTAATGAGAGAACATCTTGGCTACGAACAGATCGGCGCCACTCGCGACGACGCCGCCGGCGAGGCTTTCGATAAAGTCGCTCGACTGCTCAACCTGCCTTACCCCGGCGGGCCGGCCATTGCTCACCTGGCCAAAGAAGGTAACGACCAGGCCTATGCCCTGCCAATTTCGCTCAACGAGCGTGACAACTTGGAATTTTCTTTTAGCGGCCTCAAGGCGGCCGTGGCCGGATTAGTCGGCAAACTTGCCGACCCATTACCAAGACACGTCAAGGCCGATATTGCCGCCAGCTTTCAAAAAACTGTCGCCGACACCATCGCTAAAAAAACCGTTTGGACGCTCGATAAAAACCCGGACGTTAAATCTGTTTGCCTGGTTGGTGGCGTCGCCGCTAACGAGCATTTGAGAGTTCGGCTGGAGCAGACCCTTCACATTTTCAACCCAGCGATTAAGTATTTTGTCCCCGAGTTCAAATACTGTACCGACAACGCCGCTATGATCGGCGCGGCAGCTGTTTTCCATACGCTGTACGGTCAGCCGACGCCGTGGCAAGACTTGGCCGCCGACCCAAATCTGGCCTTAAATTCAGTTAAAATAAGTAAATCTTAATGAAAGATATTCCTACCCGTTACGATCACACCCAAGAACCCGAAATTTATGCTCGGTGGGAAGCCGAAGGTCTGTTTAAGCCGAAAGGTCAGGGCGAGCCGTTTTCCGTTATTCTTCCGCCGCCCAACGTCACCGGCGATTTGCATCTTGGTCACGCCTTAACTTACGACATCCAGGACACAGTCGCCCGCCATCAGCGCCGTTTAAATAAAGATGTTCTGGTTCTGCCCGGGTTGGATCACGCTGCGATTGCTGTTCAAGCGCTGGTTGAGAAAAAAATCCAGAAAGAACAGGGGTTAAGCCGGAGTCAGATCGGTCGGGAGAAATTTTTGGAGGAAGTCTGGGTTTGGGTCAAGCACTATATGCCGCGGGTCGAAAGCTCGCTTAAAAGATTTGGCTTGTCGGCGGACTGGAGCCGATTTCGGTTCACGATGGACGAGAAGTCCAAGCAAGCCGTCCGCACCGCTTTTGTCCGGCTCTACGAGCAGGGGCTTATTTATAAAGCCGAATCTATCATCAACTGGGACCCGAAAATGCAGACGACCATTTCTGATGATGAGATCGAGTATATCGAGGAAGGAACGCCGTTCTACACTTTCCAGTTCGGTCCGTTTCAGATCTCAACCGCTCGACCAGAGACTAAGTTCGGCGACAAATATGTGGCCATGCACCCGGACGACCAACGCTACGCTAAGTATAAGCATGGCGATACGATTGAGTGCGACTGGATTAACGGCCCCCTGACCGCCACTATCATTAAAGACAAGGCTGTTGACCCAGAATTTGGCACCGGCGTCATGACCATTACCCCCTGGCACGACCAGACCGATTTTGCCATTAGTACCAGGCATAAGCTGGACAAAGTTCAAGTTGTCGATCAATTGTTTAGACGGAGAGGGGGCAGAGTGGTCGATC
>CAYIGA010000005.1:21741-31926 GCA_964362925.1 uncultured Candidatus Saccharibacteria bacterium
TCTCGACAAAGTTCAGGTAATCGACCACTTTGGCAAACTCCTGCCGATCGCCGGTGAATTCGCCGGGCAAAAAATCGCTGACGCCCGGCCAGCCATCGCCCAGAAGCTTAAAGACAAGGGCTTGTTAGTGAAAGTCGATGAGAACTATCGTCACCGCGTCGCCGTTAGCTATCGCGGCGGCGGCAAGATCGAACCCCAGATTCTACCGCAGTGGTTTATGAAAGTAACCGCCATTAAGGATGCGGCCATCAAAGCCGTCAAGTCTGGCGAGATCAAGTTTACGCCCAAAAACCTGGAAAAACTTTACTTCCATTGGTTGAAGAACCTTCACGACTGGTGTATCTCTCGCCAGCTCTGGTGGGGGCATGAGATTCCTGTTTGGTACTGCGTCGGCACCGACAAAGGACGATGTCTGCCGGCCTGTAAGGAGCCGATCGTTTCGATAGAGCCGCCCAAGCAGTGTCCCCACTGCGGTAGTAGTGACTTGAAGCCAGACGGAGATGTTTTAGATACTTGGTTCTCGGCTGGTTTATGGCCGTTTTCAACTCTGGGCTGGCCCGATGAAGATGCCCCGGATTTAAAGCGCTACTTCCCGACTAATTTTCTAGAAACGGCGCCGGAAATTATCTTTTTCTGGGTGGCGCGGATGATTATATTAAGCGAAGCGCTAACCGGCCAAGTTCCGTTTAAGCAGGTTTACTTTCACGGCGTTGTTTTGGATGAAAAAGGCCAAAAAATGAGCAAGAGTCTTGGCAATGTCCTTGAGCCGGTCGCCTTGATCGATAAATACGGCTCGGACGCCCTGCGAATGAGTTTGCTTGGCGGCAACTCGGCCGGGACGCCCCAGCGTTACTCGGAGCAGAAGATCCTCAAATACCGTAATTTTGTAACGAAAATCTGGAACGCCAGCAGATTCGTCGCCGAAGCTCGAGCGGAAAGTCCCAAATCCCAAGTCCCAAATCCCAAACTTTTTGATCACACCGAGAAAAAATTCTTTGAGAAACTAACCAAATTGGAAAGTAAGAACGAGAAAAACTTCCAAAACTTAAAATTATCGGTGGCGCTCGAAGAGCTATATGAATTTTTCTGGCACGACTTTGCCGATCAGTTTTTGGAGTATGAAAAAACCGCCATTCGAGATTCGGGCGATACTGCCCGGGCTGATCAAGCTAAGTCCTGCTTACTCTCGGCTCTTAAACGGCAGTTGGTCTTGCTCTCCGATTTCGCCCCGTTTTTGGTTGACACCGTCAGTAGAGAAATCCTAAATCCTAACTTTAAACACAGTGAAAAGCGAGCGAAGCGACATATCTAAATCCTAAACAATGACCGAAATTCAAAAATCAAAACGCTATGACCTAGAGGATAGAACAGCACAATTCGCAAGACAAGTTCGTATATTTATCTCTGGGCTACCCAGGACAATAGCCACCGTAGAGGACGAAGAACAATTAACTAGATCGTCCGGATCGATAGGAGCAAACTACATCGAGGCCAACGAGTCTCTCGGAAAAAAAGACTTTTTGATGAAAATAAAGATTTGTCGAAAAGAAGCAAAAGAAACAGAGTACTGGCTCAAGCTAATTAACCCTCCGAGCCAGCTTCAAACAATTAAGGATAATCTCGCGGAAGAGGCTCGACAGCTCCGCCATATTTTTGGAGCAATTTTAACCAAATCCCAATGAAACGGTTTTGTTTTTTAGGGTTTAGATATTGTTTAGAAATTAGAATTTAGGGTTTAGGATTTAATGAACGATCGTTTTTGGTTTTATTTGGGGTCGCTAGTAATCGTCGCGGGGCTGTATTCTTGGCGGGTGGCGACGGTTAACGCTATCGCTAACGAAGTTGGCCGAATCGAGCAAGCCAGCCAACGGGAACGAATGAGTAGTATTACTCAATACGTCACTAAGCAAACCGACGAGCGAAAATTGGTCAGTTTAGCCAAGCGGCTCAAAGACAGCGACCCAGAAACTCTACAAATTATTATCGACCGGGCTTACGCGCTTAACCCCGGCTCGCGCGATATTACTTTGCTAGCCAGCCAATTTCATCCCGAACTTAAGGAAAAAGTCCGCCAGCTCGACCCTTTATATAAGGAATAGTCTAGTCAAACCACCACCTCAACGATTCGTCTATGCCTGGCTTGATATATCATAATGTATCAAGCAGAATCCTTGGGCAGTACATTTTAGATATTAGATGAGCTCATTATGTCATATAGGACATAAAGAGTATTAGCGTCGCCAGGGCTTGATTTTTGCTTTTTGATATCAAAATAGTTGGTGTGTAATTGGTGGAGGAAGGATATGAAACCAGACTTTGACAAATGGACATAACTAACGTACATTTGAAATGTAAAAAGATGAAAACAATTGATACTACAACTTTACGAAAAAATTTAAGCGACGCCATTAAGGAGGTCAACCGAACTGGACAGCCATTAGTCATTAATCACCGTCAACAAGCCAAAGCGGTCTTAATGGATATCGGTGAATTCGAGGACTACCTAGCCAGTCAAGATCCGGAGTATCGGCAGACCATCGCTAAAGCCCGGGTTGAGGTACGGGCTGGCCAAGTCGTACCGTTTGAAAAGATTTATGCCGAGGTTTTTGGTTCGGTGGAGCACTAGCTCCGACCCGCCCCATAGTCACCTACCAGGCGGAATTTAGTAATACTGCTGAAAAGGATTTTTTCAGTCTTGATACAGTCGTCCAGAAGCGAGTCGCCAAAAAGATCGCCTTTTTTCTTGATCAAGCCGATCCCATCGCCTACGCCAAAAAATTGCAAGATTTTGAGGATGGGGATTATCGTTGGCGAGTCGGTAAATACCGAGTCATTTTTGACCTGGTTGAGTCACGAAAAGTGATTAAAGTCTTGCATATCGAACACCGGCGCTCGGCCTATCGTTGAGCTTGGCTTCGTAGGCTCGCTTGGCTTGTATTCTTGGCTGTCACAGCCCAGAATGGATTTATGTCATTGAGGAGGGTGTCAGTCTCAATCGCCCTGGTGGCGGTGTTGGCCAGTAGCCTTTTTTCTGGGTGGCTTGTTGGCTCGTCAACAATCTTAAAACCCCCCGTCGCCCATGCCCAGACAGTTGATGACTATCAGAATTGGTTCTTTAGAACAGAAATGGATACAAATACGATCGGGATTACTATCAATAAAAATCCCGACACCCCAGGCAATTCTCCGTATGTAGAGGTACCCGTAGGTATTACTGGTGGCCCGAAAAACTCATTACCGATTAGATTTAAATTAACTTTTGTTAAAGGCAACGGGACGATTGGAACCCTGAATGCCGATTGGTTAATTTACCAAGGCTATCAAGTTGGAAACGATGGATCAGAAATAATACTGCCTAATTTATACTTACTTAATAATGATAACCGAGAATCAATCGTTGTTTATAGTACAAGCACCCCCAACAATCTAGTCGATCAATTTAGTACCACTTCTAAGATTTTGGCTACTAGTCGGATTGGTGACTTAAGCTCGTTAATTGGTGCCCCTGAAGGAAAATTTTATGTTAAAGAAAACGACATACGCGAATTATTTCGCTATCTCTTCAACGCCCCAAAGAAGGGTGGCCAGCAAGACTGCGCCGGTCTAGGAACGACTGATTTAGTAATAACCGGGCCAAAGAAAGTTCCGCCGATTCTGGAGTCGTCGGAATTAGAAACAACTAACGGCCTGTCAATCGGTGATTTTGCCTTAGTCCTGAACGGCAATTGTCTAAATACGGCCGGAGATGGTTGGTTGCGCCATTGGGGTATTAGTTTCGACAGTGACCCACTCGAAGCGGCTCAGTGCGGGATCCGCGCCATCGTCAAGGGTGGTATTGGTGACATAGTGATTAGAATAATTGCTTGTGTCGCCCAGACTATCGTTGGGGGTGTGGGAGGAGCAATTGATGGCAATAACCCGAACTCGCCCCTAAGATCCGTGGCTTGTATATCGTACATACCTTACATCTTCGTAGGCGTGGCCAAGGCCCAAAGTGAAGAGAGAGTTAATTGCAAGACGAATAATTCAACAGGGTCATTGGGGAGTTTGGAAACAGAGTTGTCACTAACTGGAGGGAAAGACTCGGCCGGAAATATATTACAAGAATCCTCCATACATAAAGTATGGAAAGTATCGATGGCGGTCGTTAATGTTGTGGTTATTTTGGCTCTACTAGCAATTGCTTTCGCTAATATTTTCCATCTCAATATCAATACCTATGCTGCCAAGAAGGCGCTGCCGGGCCTAGTGATTGGCGTAGTTGGGGCCAATGCCAGCTGGCTCTTGGCCAGATTTTTAGTTGACGTCACCGGCGCCGTCTCAATTTGGGCGGCTAGTATTGGTACCCATGGAGGCGGAATTACCTCGTTAATTATTTGGGATTTCCCCATTGCGATTGGCCGAGCTCTTCTACCATTGATTGAGACGGTGATTCTAGCAGTTTTAGGTACTAGCCTATTTATAGGAGGGCTTCCCCTAACTATAGCGTTGCTAGTAGCGTTAATTGCCTTCCTTTACTATGCGTTCTTGATCATCGCCTTTATAATTGCCCTCTTCAAACGAATTATTATCCTCTATTTTCTGATTATGGTTGCGCCGCTGGCTTTTGTTGCCTACGGCATTCCTAATTTTCAGCAGTATTTCTTCAAATGGTGGGACAACTTTCTCCGATTCTTGTTTGTGTTTCCGATTATCCTGTTTGGGATGGCGGCAACTGTCATACTAACCGATACTGTCGGCACTAAGGATTTAGCTAATCCACTTTACGCTTTTACAGCGCCCGGATTTACCACGATAATACTTATCCTCGCCGCCGGGACAATGGTTTTGAAACTGCCAAAAATAGTAACAAAAGGCGCGCTGGATACCGCCGCTGGATTTAAGAGATTAATTGGCATGGCGCCGGGAATAATGGCCACGGGACAGTGGGCACGTGGGGGTATTCAATCCCTCCGGATGAAGAACATTGAATCTGAACGCCAACGGCTTCGTACCGCATATAAGGCGTCTGCCCCCGGGTCTGCTGCGAGAAAAGATTTGCGCGACAAGTGGAAGGAAAATAGAGCGAAAAATATCAGTGCTATTGGATCTGGAAAAGTTTGGGATAAGAGGTGGAATACTGGCCGTGGCTTTGCTAATGTCTTCGGTCGGCCGCAGGAGACCGCCCAGGCCTGGTATCAAGACCGCTTAGACGCCGCCAAGTCCAAGGATATGTTGGAAAGTTCCAAGCTAACAACGCCTGGCGGGCAAAATATTTCTGATCTCGTTATGGGCGCCGACGCCGCCTTTAAGAAACAGAGGGCTCGGCTAATGGGTCCGGACGAGTTGGGAGCTGTTCGAGCCCCCGCCCAGTGGCAAGCCTGGGTTAAGGGACAACCAAAGATAGAAGGAGTGGCATTTGAAAATCACGTCAAGAAACTTCTTGCCTATGCCGACAATTTGGGAGACGTTAAAGGTCAAGAATTTATCGGTGGTCTTGGCAACGCCAAGACCACCGATGACGCGACGAAGTATCTCAAACAAGCCGGTTTCGATACTAAAAGTCTAGCGGCGGTGACACAAGCGGGACTGGTTGGCGCGGCTAATAATTCGATGACGATCAGCGGCCGGCCCGGTGTTTTGGGGACGGCGGCAAAATGGATTCGGTGGAAAGGGGTCGTTGGACTGCCGATCGGAACTCCACCAACGGGGAACGGATCGGTTGGCAGTGGTGGCGGGTCAACGCCCCCAGGTGGCTCCGCCGGTGGCGGACCAAGTACTCCGCCAGGCCCATCGAGCGGGGGCGGTAGTGGTGTTGGCACTGCCCCAACCACAACCTACGATCCTGGCCGTGGGAAAAAAGCGGCCGCCGAGGTCAGCTTTATCCGAGCCGACATTGATGAGAGCATCAAAAGTTCAATTCACAGTATCGCTAGCGAGTGGGGAGAAGCACTTAAACAATTAGAAGAGCCGGGCTTAGACTCTGCCGAGATCGCCGCGGCTCAAGTCCAATTAGCGGATTTGAGAAACCGCTCGTTCGACGCCCTCTCCAACAGTCTTATAAATGGTGGCGAAGATATTTTGAGCGGCTTTAACGAAGCCAGTCACGAGAATATTCAACAGATGGTCGAAAATATTTCCGCCGGGCTTACTCAAGGTATTCACGGCGAAAATTTTGATGCTAACGCCGAAGCAAAGCTGAACGCTGAATTAAGCAAGCGATACGCGGTCTCGGAAGCGGCAACCGCCGCCAAACTCGACTTGACCGCCCGAATTGATAGCGGGGAGCTGGCCGGAATCCTCCAGCAACAGGGCGAGCAGATGGTCCAATCGTTAGCCAGCGTCATAACGCCACCGCTTGACGCTGTCGCCAAATCGGCCAATAAACCGCTTGATCCCAAAATTGCCGACACCATTACTAGAGCGCTGGCAGTAGAACTGGGTCGGTTTGGACAGATGATCAGCGGCCCTGATAGGAAAAGTTTGCGATCATCAGTTAATAACGCTATTGACCGAGCGGTCAGCGAGATGGGCGAGAAACAAATCAACATCTCTTCAATCGCCGCCGCCATCCGCGCCACTCAACCCGCGCCAACATCAAGTACGACCAATATCAATAATATCGAGCAGTCAACCACCGTTGGGTCGCCGGCTCCGGTAGCGCCAATCCCGCCGACACCCCAGACAGACAACCAGCCGTCGTCTGAACAACCGCCAGGCCCTAACTCTGCTGGCTAGATAAATGTCGCCCGAAACACTGACCGATCCCACGGTTGAAACAGAGTCCCAGCCCGTTCCACTTGATCAATTGATTGAACTCTGCCGTGAAAGTAAATTACCGATTTCGGTCGAACAGCTCGCTTGGCTTATCCCAAATATTGAGACGCGAGATCTAAAAGAACATCCGGTCGGTAAGGGGTTTGGCGTTGAACCGCTGGCGATAGCGACTCGCGAAGGCATATTGCTTGATTTACGATACGAGAAACTGCGGCCCGAACAGCAGCAATATGTCCTCGGTCACGAGCTCGGCCACTTTTTGAGTAGCTACTTACGCCAAACTGACGAAGTAAGATGGGCACAGTTAAACGAGATGGCTCAATCTCTGCCCGACGACGAGGTCTCGAACTATATCGGCTTTCTGAACGAGTCGCTCAAAGACGAGCCATCGGTCGAAAAGATTGCCGAAGAAAAATTAGCCGAATTGATCACCCAATATCTTAACGGTGGCGGCACATTTGCTGGGATGATGGCCTCAAAAATGATCCATCTGCCTGATTTTGAACGAACTCCTGAAAACTACGGCCAACTAGAACAAGAAGCGGTCGAGCTAGAAGGCCTGCTAGCGAGTGCCCATGATGGGGAAACTGCTCTGGGTCTACTCCAACAATACCCCAAACTCCAAACTCACTTCACTGCCTGGCAGATGATCAGCAAAACTTTTGCCAACAGCGAAACTTACCAACCGCTGGAGGATATCTTGACCAGCGACGAACAGTGGGAGGGCTATCTCGACAGTGATTGGCTTGATTACCCAGAGTTAGCCGAGCAGTTTGAGCCCCTATCGTCCTCCAGGCCGATCCCCCAAAAAGCGTCTTCCGGCCAGCAAGTTGAGAAGACACTTTTCGATTTTCTCAAGTTTTGGAAGATTTTCGATTGATTGTCGTTGCGCTTCCGAGATTATCTGGTTACGGTAATTGTAATGAGTTGGTTACTTGACGAGATTGGCCTCAAGCGATTGACTGACGAAGAGCGGGAATATTTAGAAAATGTCGCGTCCGATACAATTTTTAATCGTGTTATCAAACGAGTTGCCGGACGGTTTGACAGCGAACAGTTAGAATCAATCCGTCGTCTATTCGAAGATGGTGATGAGGTGGAGATAGCACAGTTTCTGCGCTCGCACCAACTCAATTTAGACGAGTTAATCGAGCAAGAGTTGGAGTCATATCGAGAAGAAATGTCAATGGCAAAAGTTATGTTGCTCAACGAAAATGGTTGAGGGTGGCCCAGGTGGTTTCGAACTAGGAGTGGCAGAAACGCTAGAGGAGCCGGAATCTACCTTTCCGCCTCATAAGCCAACCCAGGAAGAAAAACGGGATACTACTCTTCGCTATGCCTTCGCCTATCTTAATAGCCTTGACAGCGAAAGAATAATGGAGGGGCGCGAAGAAAAACGAGGCGCGGCGGCCATAATCCAGAAGATTAAGAATCGGCTCAATTTTAAAGATCCGGCGATTAAAAACTTGGAACAAATTCATTACATCGCTGACAATGAAGACGCGTGGAAAAAGCTGCTCCATCTCGACAAAGGAGAGGGCAAAATTACTGAAAAGTTCTCGGCTCGAGAAATGGAGAAAATTGAAATGGTGGCCCGATATCGGGAAGTTGATCGCTACCGGAATGAGGCGGTTAAACTCATGAGGGAGGGACGATCCGCCTCCCCGGAGAGAAAAGTGGAAATAGAAGGGGAACTTAATAAATACTACGCGATGCTGCTGAAAATAGCCCACGAAAATAGTTACAAGGTCATTAAAGAGGAAGAAAAAGACCGACACCAAAAAATAAAAAGACTACCCAAGGAGTCACAGGACGATTATCGCCAGCGTGTCAAAGACGCGCTCCTACCGAAACGACTTAAAGACTTCCGGGTGGAGGCAAGCGACGACGACGATCCCCCAGCTCTCGCTAAGGTGTTACCAATAATACCGCTGGGCGAAGAGAGACTCGAGCAATGGGCAAAGAATGCGCTTGGTGAGGAAGGGCAACGGGGGTTTAGGAGCGGGCTGGAGGGACCGATCAAAGCGGAGGTAAAAGGCAGGCTGGCCGATAGGAAATTGGCTAAGGAGTTGACTAATACTTACAAAATCCTGGCTCGTTATAAACCAGAGGATTTGAAAGGGGTCGGTATTGAAATCAGCAAAACCGATTCTCGCGTTGTCTATACCGAGGTGTTTAAGGGTAAGAAGAAGGAATATCTAAAAGAAAAAATAAAAGCAAGTCCGACTTATAGTATTACGATGAAAGTTGAGGCGGGCAATTACCATTGTTTCGAAATTTATTCAGACGGTGTCATCGAAGACGGCAAGCGCGTTGACCGCCCGACCAAAGCGGGGGTACCAAATGAGAATATCTCGATTAGGCACACGGCGATTAAATACCGCCGTCCCGGTGGGGACTACGAGCCGACGCGCATCGAGGTCAACCCTCCTTTAGCGGAAGATGGATTTGATAAAAGTGTTAACCAACTCGATGATTTAAAGAAAAAAGTTCAAAAAAATTATGAACCTAAAAAAGACGGGGGGGAGGATGCGGAGGATCCTGAAGTAGCGCCCCTAGATTTTGGAGAATATGAAGATGATTAGGACGACATTCCCGAAGAACTAGCCCTCGTTGCGGCGATGACGCCGGAGCGACCGAAGACCCCATCCGCGCCAGTCAAAAAAGCAATGCCACCAAAACCGGCGGTGGCTTTGATCTGTTCTGGATTTTCCGGAAAGATTAAAAATTGACATTCATACTACAAAGTATATACTTTGTAGTATGAATACGAAAACCGTTATTAGCGTTAGAATTGATCGGGAAGTTAAGGAGTCCGCCCAAGAAGTCGCCAAGAGTGCTGGCCTAACTTTAAGCACCCTCGTCAATGCCTATTTGCGACAAGTGGTCGCGACTCGACGAATCGAACTTTTTGCTCCCGAGGAGATGACCCCGAAACTCGAGGGGTTGATTGCCGAATTTGAAGCCGACCTCAAAGCCGGAAAGGTAAGCCGGCCGTTCACAAATGTCGACGATTTTCTGGCTGACCTCAAAAAATAGCCCCAATGGTCATCCGGTACTCGCCAAAGTTCATCAAGCAGTACCGGAAACTGCCTGCGAAGCCCCAAGACCAGTTTGACGATCGGCTCCGTCTATTTCGAACCGACCCGACAGCTCCAAGTTTGCGTCTCCACCCACTCAAAGGAAGGTATCAAGGGTACTGGAGTATCAGCGTTAGTGGTGATCTGCGAGCAATATATCTAGAGCGTGGCGAGGAAGTTATTATTTTTGCTTTCATCGGTACCCACAGCCAGCTGTACGGTTAGGGAAAAAGATTGTAACTCTGGGATTAACTCTATGGACTGCGGGATACCGACAGTCGAAGTGGCCTTCCTGGCCACTATGGACTGCGGGATACCGACAGTCGAAGTGGCCGTACCGGCCACTATA
>CAYIGA010000006.1:0-7406 GCA_964362925.1 uncultured Candidatus Saccharibacteria bacterium
GAGCGGTATAACCGCAAGCTTTACGAGGCGTATCCCGCCGACTCTAGCGAGCGGTATAACCGCAAGCTTTACGAGGCGTATCCCGCCGACTCTAGCGAGCGGTGTAACCGCGAGCTTTACGAGGGAGGCGTATCCTGCCGACTCTAGCGAGTAGTGAAACTGCGAGCTTTACGAGGGAGGCGTATCCTGCCGACTATCGAACCATTCATCCCCCGCAGTAAACTGACGGGGTATTCTGGATCAATAACAAAAAAGAAGCCTCGTCTGTTTGCGCAGACGAGAACTTCTACCACGTTTTGCACCAAGGGCGGGTTAGGTCCGACATGAGCTCATATCTTCGGGCGAGGCGCAAACTCCGCCACCGCTCTCCCTGAACACATTTACCTCGTGGGAGGATCCAGCTGTGTCCTTCTGAACAGTCTCTTGTAACTTTTTCCCATATAGCCCATCCTTAACTGTTCTTGATGCGCTTATCGAACAAACGGACACGGTTCCATCGACAGAGAGACAGTATCTACTCTGTTGACCCCTAGAATGGGTCAATATCAATATACACCCTTTTCAAGTTGTAAAGACTCTAACTTATTCTTTTCCCTCTAAATTAATTGTTTAAGAGTAAAAAATCCCTCCTTTCCGACAGACAAAAACAAGTCATATAGATTAAGTGTTTAGATTGGCCGCCACCAGACTTGACTTCCGAGGATGAAATTGAGAAAATAGCTCTAATGTCTGCCCGAAATAATTGGGTAAACGATTTATATATAAATGAAAGCTATTCTGGGGCAAAAAATTGGTATGACCCATCTTTGGGACGATTACGGTCGTCTAATTTCGGGTACAGTGATTTTAGCCGAAGATAATAAAATTATTTCCCGCCAAGGTTTTCAAACAACCATCGGTACTATCACAAAAGGCAAAATGTCAAAGCCGCAGCGAAAAATCGCTGCGGTTCTTGGTTCACCAAAAGGAATTTGGCTTAAAACTCTGCCGGTAAAAATAGACGCTGATCAATTATCCGTCGATCAATTTGAAATTGGCGAAAAAGTTACTGTTACCGGTATCACCAAGGGTAAAGGGTTTGCCGGTGTCGTTAAACGTCACGGTTTTGCCGGTTGGCCGGCAAGTCACGGTCATTCTCACCAACGACGGCCTGGTTCGATTGGCGCCCAGCGTCCTCAAAGAGTCGTTAAAGGCCAAAAAATGGCTGGTCATATGGGTGCGGAGCAATTTACGAGCCGGGGCAGTCAGGTTTTATTTGTCGACGCTAGTAACCACACTTTGATCGTTTCTGGAGCAGTTCCCGGTCCTAACAAAGGCCGGGTTTTTGTTAAAAGTCAGCTCAAGAATTTAGACGTCGAAAAGCCAATGTTAGCTAGTTTGCCGCCCGAGGATTCTTCAAAATGAGAACGATTACATTCTCGATTTACTCACTGGAGTTCGTAAAATGAGCGATAAAGTCGTTAGGAATCGCTTCGCTGACATTAATCGCACCAAAGCCCCAAACAAAGTATTAATCAAACAAGCAGTGTTGGCAATGCAAGCCAATCGACGAGTCGCTACGTCATCGACCAAGACTCGGGGTGAAGTTTCTGGTGGTGGCCGAAAGCCGTGGAAACAGAAGGGTACTGGCCGAGCCCGAGCTGGCTCGAGCCGTTCACCGATTTGGATTGGTGGTGGTATTGCTTTTGGACCGTCAAGCAACCAAAACTTCAGCCAGAAATTGCCGAAGAAAATGGCTAGCAAAGCCAAAGCCGAGTTGTGGCGATTGCTTAAAAATGAGGATCGAGTTATTAATGTCTCGAAACTACATTTAGACGAGCCAAAGACCAAGAAAGCTGTTGAGCTATTATTTAAGATCAAGCCAATTGGTAAAACATTATTGATTACCAATGATATTGAGCCGGAGCTGATTTTGGCGACGGCTAACATTTCCCATACCGACGTCAAACCACTCGATCAAGTCTCAATACTAGATCTGGCTTTTTACCAAACAATTGTTATGGAAAAAATCTGTTTCGACCAAATTTACGGTCAAGCTGAAACAGTAAGAGCCGTAATTACGCCTTCCCTCGCCAAAAAAGTAAAAAAATTATGAACTTAATTATTAGCCCGATTTTAACGGAGAAAGCGGCGCTAGGTATGGACAAGGGAATGTATGTGCTGATTGTTGATCGAGCGGCCACCAAACGGTCGATTGCAACTGTTATGAAACGCCAATTCAACCTCGATGTCGTGTCGGTTAGAATCGTTAATTTGCCCGCAAGACGGGTTAAATTTAAACGCCTGCCAGGCAGTCAAACGGCTCGTCGCAAAGCCTATGTTCAACTAAAAACTGGTCAAAAACTACCTGGGTTTGAATTGCCAAAACAGAAAGAAGATCAATCACCCCGTCGCAAGCCAACGGGGGTATTGACAAAAAATCAAATAAATCTGTCAACCAATAACCAATAATCAATCATCAATAATCATGAATTATCAATACCCAAACCAAAACAATGGTTGTAGCGAACGGCATAACCGCAAGCTTTACGAGGCGTATCCCGCCGACCATTCTTCGCCGGAATACCACGGGCGGAAGCCCGTGAAGCTTGATTGGATGGTGGGATTTAGTTATTTAATTTTTGGAGAAAATTGTTAATGCCTCGTCTGATTAAACCAACCACTCCGGCGAGGCGAAAACTGAGCTACGGTGATTTTGAAGTTCTTTCTAAAAAACGTCCCGAAAAATCGCTGACTGTCACTTTACAATCACACGCTGGTCGAGACAAGCACGGCCGGATTTCTATTCGTCATCGTGGCGGAGCGGCCAAACGCCTCTATCGTAAGATCGACTTCAAGTTCTTGCCATTTACGGGCGAAGCGATTGTCACTGCCCTAGAATACGATCCGAACCGATCGGCTTTTATCTGCTTGCTGACGATGCCTGATCAATCAAAAAAATATATTTTGGCGGCCAACCAAATGGAAGTTGGTCAAACTGTCACTTCTGGCGTCTCAAAACGAATTACCTTAGGTTCACGCTCCAAATTAGCTGATATTGGCGTCGGCGTCAAAATACATAATATTGAGCTTCAACCTGGTCGTGGTGGACAAGTAGTCCGTTCGGCTGGAACCGGCGCGACGGTAACCGCCAAGGAAGGCAAATACGCTTATATTCGAATGCCCTCTTCAGAAATCCGTAAAATCTTGATAGAATGTATGGCATCAGTCGGGAGTGTTTCTAATGCCACTCACAATCGAATTCGGATCAGTAAGGCTGGCCGATCACGACATATGGGCATTCGTCCAACCGTTCGGGGTAAAGCGATGAACCCTGTTTCTCATCCCCACGGCGGCGGTGAAGGCGTTAACCCAATTGGTTTGATTCATCCTAAAACTCCTTGGGGTAAACCGGCGCTTGGATATCGAACTCGACGGAATAAACGAACAACGAAGTATATTCTTCAACGGAGAACAAAATAATGACAAAACAAAACCGGAGGTTTGTAAAATGTCCCGTTCACTAAAAAAGGGTCCGTTTATTGACCTGAAATTAATGGAAAAAGTCCGGAAGATGGCCGAGGCAGGGACTAAAGAGGTGATCAAAACTTGGTCACGCCAGTCAACGATTTTTCCGGAAATGGTTGGCTTTACTTTTGCCGTTCATAACGGTCGTAAACATCTAAATGTGGTTGTTTTCGAAGAAATGGTCGGTCATAAGTTGGGTGAATTTGCCGCCACTCGAACATTTAAGGGTCACGGTGGCAAGATGGCTAAAGAGCAAGCGACTGATAAGGCTAAGGTCTAAAATGGCGGTCAAAGTCAAACTCAAATACGTTCGTCACTCGGCCCGTAAATTGCGGCCAGTTTTGACAACTTTTGTCGGTCAGCCCCTAGAAACAGCGATTGATAAAACATTAATTATGCCCCAGGATTCGGCTCGCCTGCTCAATAAAACTCTTCATATGGCCGCATCAGCCGCGGCCGAAAAACAATTTTCAGCCAATAATATGGTTATCTCACAACTTTTCGCAACCGATGGCCCAAAAATAAAACGGAGTCGGGCTAACGCCCGCGGTCGGTCTAATCGTTATATCAAACATCTCGCCCATATTACCGTTATCTTAGAGGTAAAAAGTGGCAAAAAAGCCGAGAACCAAAAGTCTGTTGGACCAAAAGCGAAAGTGGAAACTAGGGTAAGGAAAAAACAATGAATATGTTCGGCGCAATACGGTCTCGTAAGGCGAACAGGAGAAAATGATTGATGGGACATAAAATAAACCCTATTAGTAATAGATTGGCAATCACCTCGACTTGGCAGAGCCGGTGGTTTGGTGGCAATAAATTTAAGGATTATTTAGTGGCCGATTTTAAAATAAGAGACTTTATTAGGGCTAAATTGAATAACGCTGCTGTAAAATCGGTGACAATCGTTCGGTCGCGCGACAAATTGAGTATCGAGATAATTACCAGTAAACCGGGTTTAGTAATCGGCCGAGGTGGACAGGGGATTAGCGACTTAAAAGCCCAAGTTCAAAAAGAATTTTATCAATCTGGTATTCCCGTCGTCAGAATTGATATCGTTGAGGACAGGCATCCTGAACTATCGGCTGCCTTAGTCGCCCAAAATATCGGTAATCAAATTGAGCGACGGATTCCTTACCGTCGGGCTTGCAAGCAAGCTCTGGAAAAAACTATGGTCAAAAACGCCAAAGGGATTAAAATTATCGTTTCCGGTCGTCTCAACGGCGCCGAGATTGCTCGAACTGAAAAGTTTCAAGCCGGCTCAATCCCGCTGTCGCGTTTTAATATCAATATTGACTATGCCGTTTATCACGCTAAGACCACTTATGGCATTACTGGCGTTAAAGTTTGGATTAATTTAGGGCCGCATCAGGTCTTTGAGGAGGAGAAGTAAAATAATGGAAATTTTACTCCGACTAAAAGGAGAACCAAATGTTGGGACAAATATCAAATTCCAAAGTTATCGAAGTTTGATAAATTGTCATTTCACCATCAATACCATGACATTAGAAATTGTAAAATCTGGAGGATTTTACTAATGTTACTGCCAAAAAAACTCAAGAGGCGAAAATCATTCAAAGGAACTTACGCTGGAGTGGCGACTCGCGGGACCAAGTTGGAGTTTGGCGATTGGGGCCTAAAAACAATCGAACGCGGCTGGTTAAGCTCAAGACAAATTGAATCGTCACGTCGAGCAATGACTCGGTACATTAAACGAGGCGGTAAAATTTGGATTCGGATTTTTCCTCACAAACCAGTCACTGCTAAACCGGCTGAAGTGGGGATGGGTGGTGGCAAGGGCAATCTTGATCATTTTGTAGCCGTGGTAAAGCCCGGCAATATATTATTTGAAATGGCTGGTGTCGAAGAGGCTATTGCCGCTGAAGCAATGCGCTTGGCCTCTCATAAATTGCCGGTTAAAACTAGGTTTGTAAAGAATTCCTAGGCTAGGTTAATGAAATGAAAAAAAGTCAGGTTTTGGACCAAGCCCGTCGGTCGACAGTTAAAGAATTATCTGATAAAATTTCCAAAGAGCAAAAGGAGCTCTTTACACTCAACCAAGATAAAATACTTGGTAAATTAAAAAATATCGCCGAAATCGGTCAGATAAAACGGAATATTGCCCGTCTATCGACGATATTAGATCAAAAAGTGACCGAATCGATTAAGTAAAAAATGCAAAGATATGCCAAAGGAATTGTTGTCACTAATTCGGCCAAAGACACGGCCGTTGTTGAGGTGACCAATTGGAAGGTCGACCGCATTTTCAAAAAACGCTATCGAAGAACTAGTCGCTACCTGGTCCATAATCCGGGGAACGATATTGTTGTTGGCACTATTGTTGAGATCATTCCGACCCGACCGCTATCTAAACGCAAATTCTGGCGAATTCAACCAGCCATCATTAAAGCCAAGGCCGAGGCATCTGGTTAGTAAGATGTTACAACTTCGATCATACATAAAGGTCGCCGACAACTCCGGGGCTAGGTTATTAGGTCTAATTAAGGTTGTCAAGCAAGGCAAATTTGCCGCCGCTCAGATTGGCGATACTGTCGTCGCTTCAGTTAAGTTAGCCGTGCCTCTAGGGACAGTTAAGGCCCATGAAATCGTCCGGGCGGTTATTGTCCGCCAAGCCAAACCGATTCGCCGGACTGATGGCTCAAGTATTCGCTTCGACGACAATGCCGCAGTGGTGATAAACGATGATGGCACACCTCGCGGTAGCAGAATTTTCGGACCGGTCGCTCGAGAACTACGTGATCGAGGCTTCATGAAAATTGTCTCTTTAGCCAAGGAAGTGCTCTGATGAGACGTCTATTTTTAGACCAATTTTCTTTTTCGCCCCAAGGGCTGAAAGGGTTCGGAGTTGTAAAAAAGGAAATTGCCAGAATCGGCAGAAAATTTTGATGAAAATTGTCAAGGGTGACAAGGTTCTTATTATTGCCGGCAAGAATCGCAACCAAGTTGGAACGGTTGAGTTGGTCTTAATCAAGGAGAGTAAAGCGATCGTTGCTGGCCAAAATATGGTAAAAAAACATTTGAAACGCTCAGCCAAAAATCCTCAAGGAGGGATTATTGATCAAGCCATGCCTCTGGCAATCTCAAACCTAATGGTCCTCGACCCAACCAACAACAAACCTAGTCGGGTTGGCTACGAACTCAAAGGAACAAAAAAAGTCAGAGTAAGTAAAATTAGTCATTCAGATCTTTCGGTCAAAAAGGACCGATCATGAGCCAATTGATCGGCATTAACGCCGAAATTGGAAATAAATCATGACTAAAATTGATATAGGCGATAATTATCCTAAAATCCGGGACTCGCTCGGTCAAGCGCTCGGGATAAAAAATGTTAACGCCTTGCCAAAATTGCAAGCCATCTCCTTGAACGTTGGCTTAGGTCAAAACAGACAGATCAAAGACGCCGTTACCTATATTATGACTAGTTTAGGCAAGATAACCGGCCAGAAACCAGTCATTACTCGGGCAAAAAAAGCGATCGCTGGGTTTAAACTTAGAGCCGGTGACGAAGTCGGCGTTCGAGTTACTTTACGGGGTAAAAAGATGTCTGACTTTATTGATCGGCTAATTAATGTTTCATTGCCGCGGATTCGAGATTTTAAGGGTATAAACCCGAAATCATTTGATCAAAGTGGCAATTTGACCGTCGGCTTTAAAGACCAAGTCGCTTTTATTGAGCTTGGTCACGAGGAGCTCGATCGACCGTTTGGCCTGGAAGTTACAATAGTTGTTAAGAATTCTAGCCCTAGTCGGTCGACCGAACTATTTCGACAACTTGGTTTTCCGCTGAAATTAAGTTAACATTAACCAGTTGATGGCGAGTAGTCGTTATATGATCAGTAAAGTGGAAAAATATAGTCGCTTAAGCTCATATTTTTCACTTC
>CAYIGA010000006.1:7506-30567 GCA_964362925.1 uncultured Candidatus Saccharibacteria bacterium
TAGGTAATAATTATGGCAAGTAAACGATATATGATCAGTAAAGTGGAAAAATATAGTCGCTTAAGCTCATATTTTTCACTTCTAAGGGTCGGAAATGAATAGGTAATAATTATGGCAAGTAAACGATATATGATCAGTAAAGTGGAAAAATATAAAACCCGAGTAGTTAATCGGTGCGGTTTGTGCGGTCGCCCCCGAAGTTATCTGCGTAAATTCGGCGTCTGTCGGATCTGCTTTAGAGAACGGGCATCAACCGGCCAGATTCCCGGGTTAAGAAAGGCGAGTTGGTAATTAGAATGTATAACGACACTATATCGGACTTTCTAACCCGTCTCCGTAACGCCACTCTTTCTGGTAAAACCGAGGTGCCGATTCGTCGGAGTAAAACCGTTTTAGAAATCGCCACTATCTTGAAAAAGGAAGGATTTATCGCCTCAATTAAGGACGTTGACGATCAGCTGACCGTTAATTTAGACACAGAGTGGCCGATTACTCATATTAAACGTTTGAGTAAACCAGGGATTCGTCTTTATGTTAAAACCGACAAAATTCCTCGTCCGCGCGGTGGAACCGGTATTGTTATTCTGTCGACGCCTATTGGTCATTTGACCGGTCGCCAAGCCCGCAAGCAAAAAGTTGGCGGTGAACTAGTTTGTGAACTTTGGTAGAAACAAACAAGAATCATGAATCTAGAATTAAGAATTGTCGCTACGCTCTCTTCTTGTCGCCCGAGGGCAAGGAGAAACGAGTATAAAAACTCCATTTTGCCGCTCTGGGGCAAGCCCTTCATCACCCCAGATTCTAAATTCTCTATTCTGACTAATTGGAGGCTTGTCTGATGTCACGAATCGGGGTCCTGCCAATCAAACTGCCAGAGGGTGTCGTGTTAAGTAGAGATGGCCGAGTTCTAAAACTGTCCGGCTCTAAGGGACAGTCCTCACTGACCTTGCCGATGGGCATTGAGGTCAGCCAAAAAGATAACGTCTTGGAAGTGACTCGTCAGAGCGACGAAAGAGCCCATCGAGCTCTCCACGGAACGATTCGGAGCTTAGTCGCTAACGCCGTTACCGGTATAAGCGACGGTTTTAATAAAAAATTGGAGCTGATTGGCATTGGTTATCGAGCCGCCATTGAAGGTAGTGAACTGATTCTCCAAGTTGGTTTTACCCATCCGGTTAAGTTGGCAATTCCGGAAGGACTAGGAGCGATCATTGAAAAAAATGTCATAACTGTCTCTGGAATCGAACGTCAACAAGTTGGCCAATTTGCCGCTGAAATCAGGGACGTTCGACCGCCAGAACCGTACAAAGGCAAGGGTATTCGTTACGTCGGCGAGAAGGTTAGAATGAAACAAGGTAAGGCCGTTAAGGTTGGAGCGTAATGAAAACGAGTACATTTTCGATTTACTCACAGGGGTTCGTAAAATGTCGCTCCCAAGCTCGCTTGTCTCCTTCACCGGGATTCATGACATGATTAGTGCCCGAACCAAGAAAAAACAGCGTATGAAAGTTGTTGGTACGGCCGATCGGCCTCGACTGACTGTTTTTCGTAGTCTTGATAACTTATTCGCTCAATTAATCAACGATGGAACCGGTCAGACCTTAGGTTCAGCCAACTCCTTAAAAGAGACTGGTAGCCAGACCGGTAAAGCCCAATTTGTCGGTCGCCAAATTGCTAAAACAGCCGCATCGGCGAAGATTAAACGGGTCGTTTTTGATCGGAATGGCTTTACTTATCGCGGTGTCGTCAAAATTCTAGCTGACACGGCTAGAAAAAATGGACTAGAATTTTAGCCATGGCCAAAACAACCCCTAAAGAAATAGTCGAAGAGTTCATTCCCCAAAACATCGAGATGTCGGAGAACGTCGTCTCAATCGACCGCATTTCCCGAACCGTCAAGGGCGGTCGAAGAATTCGCTTTCGAGCCATCGTCGTTGTCGGCAACCGCAACGGCCGGGTCGGAATCGGCGCCGGCAAGGCGGCCGACGTTCAGGGTGCGATTGCTAAGGCAAAAAATTTAGCCGAGAAGACAATGATTGACGTTTCCATTATTAACGGAACGATCGAGCACCCGATTATGGAAGTCTACGGGAATAGCCATGTCCTTTTGAAACCGGCAGCTCCCGGACACTCAATTATCGCCGGTGGACCGGTTCGGGCGGTGATAGAGTTATCAGGCATTAGTAATATCGTCAGTAAATCGATCGGTAGCGCCAACGCCCTTAACAACGCCATGGCTACCTACCACGCGCTCAAAAAGCTTTCCTTGGAGAAGGGTCGAAAAGGAGATATTTGAGATGAATATTTCAGGGCTTTTTGCGGGCATTCGTAATTCCAAGCGTCAACGAGTCGGACGAGGAATTTCTGGGACTGGTGGTAAAACAGCTGGGCGCGGCACAAAGGGTCAGAAGGCTCGGAGTGGTTCGGGACGAAAAATTCAAGAGTGGTTTGAGGGTGGTCAGATGCCTCTTTATCGAAAACAAGCCAAAAAACGGGGCTTTAATCACAAAGTTGTTAAGGATATGGCGGTGACGACCGACGTTATCAACCATTTTTATCAAGATGGTGAAACTGTTTCGCCAGTCACTCTGATGGAAAAAAAGATTGTTCGGTCGCTCAAAAATCGTCAAAAAATTAAAATTATCCGCCGCTCGACTTTGAGACCTAAATTTAAATTCGACAACGTCAAACTTTCTCGGTCGCTCGGAGGCTAATGGGCGGCGCTCTCTGGCAAATCTGGAAGAGTAAAGACATTCGAACAAAAATTCTTTTCACCCTTGCGCTATTGGCTTTTGTTCGCCTTATCGCTCACATTCCCTTGCCCGGGATCGATCGAGCCCAGCTCGATAGTTTCTTAAATCAGACTCAAAATCAGGTCTTTAGCGTTTTAAGTATTTTTACTGGTGGTTCAATTTCTAATATCTCCATCAGCTTAATGGGCGTTGGACCGTACATTACCGCCTCGATTGTTGTTCAACTTATGACCAAAGTTATTCCGGCCTGGGAAGAAATTAGCAAAGAAGGAACTTCGGGACGAGAAAGACTCAATCAGTATACTCGCTATTTAACGGTGCCGATGGCTTTAATCCAAGGTTACGGCATGCTGGTATTGCTCAAAAGTCAAAACATCTTAACTACAATTTCTTCTGGAGAAATTTTTCTAACCCTTCTAATTATCGTTACCACCAGCATCTTGGTGATGTGGCTAGGTGAGCTGATTTCTGAACGAGGTCTCGGAAACGGTATCTCACTGATCATTGCTCTTGGCATCATTGCTGGTCTGCCCCAACAATTTGCTAATACCGCTAATGTTGCTCAGGCGGGTAATATTTCGACGCTGATTATTATCGGCCTACTGGCTTTAGCGACGATCGCCGTCATTGTCATCATGAACGATGCCGTCCGGAAAGTACCGGTTACTTATCCTCGCCGTGTCGTCACGCCGACTGCTGGATCGGCGATCGATTCTTATCTACCGCTGAAAGTTAACACCGCCGGTGTTATTCCGATTATCTTTGCTTTAAGTTTTTTGACCTTCCCGACTATTATCGCTCGTTTTCTCTCCACCGCTCGTTCGGAATATCTCCAGAAATTTGCTAATATTATTACTAATTTTACCGCTAATGATCTTTACTACGCCGTTACTTACTTCGTCTTGGTCTTTATTTTTGCTTTCTTTTACACCTACATCGTTTTTCAACCTAAAGAAATCTCCGAGAATCTTCAGAAGCAAGGCGGCTTTATACCCGGCATAAGACCGGGGCTAGAAACTACTGGATTCTTGAATTATACTATCGGTCGATTGACATTTATCGGAGCGATCTTTTTAGCGCTGATCGCTGTTCTACCAAACATCTTGACGACAACGACCAATATTCAAACGTTGGTCATCGACGGGATTAGTATCTTAATCGTTGTTTCGGTTGTGATCGAAACAAGTCGACAGCTATCAGGACAGTTGTCGATGCGTCGATATGATACGATAACATGATGGGAAAGCCCGATATCCAAGTCCCTTCCATCAAAAAAATTCCAATTGTGACCATTTTGGGAAAAGCGAGAGTGAACGACATTTCCAAAATTGAAGATAGTAAAAGTTTGAAAAATTGTAAGCTTGAATTTGAATCTTGTTTGGGTCAAGGTATTTGGGGTTTTGGTTTTGTTCGATGACAATACGCCCAGCCTTTTTATTGGTGATCGTATTAATAATCGGATTTTTGTCGAGTTCAACTGTTTATTTCTATAGTCAAAACCGACTGTCACAAACCCAAAAAAATTCTCGCTCAACTACTTTTTCGGCCGATCTACCCCAACTATCAGCGACCGAGTCTAGTCAGAAAGTTGACCAATTAACTCAACCAGCCGATCCAAGGGGGAGATTAAGTTATCCGGCCAATGTTTACACCGTCGCGACCAATGAGACTTTATTTGGTATCGGCGCAAAATTTGGTATCGATTGGCAGCTCATAAAACTGGCTAACGGCACAAAAGACGAAAACCTCATTCAAGTCGGTTACTCATTAGCTATTCCCAGAATCGATCTTTCAACCGACCTTTACCGAGTTAATTTTAAGATCGATGAGAATATCGCCAGTCAACTCAACGGCGAACTTAGGGATAAGAGTAGCAATCCGTTGTTTAATCCAGTCGAAGTAGCCAAAAAAGATGCCGGACCATATTTTGGATTGACCAGCCAGGACGAGTTCACTCTGCTTGAACAAGACAACAGTCGGGCGACAGCGCTAGTTCAGGCAAAAAACAGCGCCGTTTCGACGGTAATTGGTTTATTCCAACCGAAAGAAAAAGGCAAAAAGGGACTCTGGGCGATTATCTATATTGAACTTAGATCCAATGAGTGATCAGCTTTCTGGGGAAACTTTTTCCAGCCTAAACTCTGTCTCGTCGCCGACAGTTTTTGTAGTTTTTGGTTCCCAGGGCTCCGGTAAGAGCACCCAAGTTAATCGTCTGGCTGACCGACTAAAACTGACAGTATTTGAGGCTGGTCAGGTATTACGAGAGCGGGCCAAATTGGACGGAAAACTTGATCGCCAGATCAACCAAGGAGTGCTGGTGGCCAACGTCACGATGGAGGGAATTGTTGACAATTTTGTCGACGAGCATAGGAATATTAACGGTTATATTCTTGACGGTTATCCGCGCAATATTAGCCAATTCAACGACCTGATAACGCTAAGTGGTAAGCACAACTGGCGGGTGGCGGGTATATTTGTAAATATCTCCGACATGGCGGCAAAACTTCGCCTGTCAACTCGTTTTCAGCTAGTTAATGGCCAACGCCTCGCTCGCAAGGATGATAAACCGGAAATTGTTCAGCGTCGCCTCAATACTTTCAGAAAAGAAACATTACCCCTAAAAGATAAATTTAAGCAGAGGTTTGAACTGATGGAAATTGATGGCGAGCCGTCGGTTGACGATGTTACCGCCCAAATTGATTTGGCGGTCAATCGATTTTTAAATGTCAGAAACAAAAATTAACCAAAACCTGATTGAGGCCGGTCGTGTTGCCGCCGAGATTCACCAAGAGATTAGTAATATGGTCGGACCAGGAGTAAATTTGCTCTCAATAGAAAAAAGAATTAAAGAGCTAATCAATTCGGCCGGGATGAAGGCGCCATTTTTAGGCTATAAAAATTATCCGGCTGCTAGTTGTTTATCGGTCAATTCAGTCGTTGTCCACGCCCCGCCCCGGAATTATCAGCTCAAATCTGGCGATGTTTTGTCTATTGATTTTGGGGTCGAGAAAAACGGTTCGATCGTCGACACCGCCCAATCTATTGCCATTGGCCAGGTGGCGCCAGAGGTGGCCAAACTACTTTCGGTTACTAAAAGAGCTCTCAATGAAGCGATTAAAATTAGTCTAGCCGGCCTGCGAATCGGTGATATCGGCCATTGCGTTCAAACGATTGTTGAGGAGAGCGGTTTTTATGTTATTCGGGATTTAACCGGCCACGGCGTTGGTAAAGAGCTCCAAACACCGCCGACTATCCCTAATTTTGGCCGAGCCGGCACCGGTCAAGAAATTAAAGAGGGGATGATTCTCGCTATCGAACCGATAACCGCCCTCAAACCAGTTAAATTAACTCTTAACAGCGACAGTTGGACTGTCCAAGCTCAGCCAATTGATGTCATCTGCGCCCATTTTGAGCATACAATTGTCATCACTAAAAATAGTCCCGTCGTCTTGACCGATTCAACTCATCGACGAAAAGATCAAAATCGTTTGACAAAAATTACCGGTCAACAAACTCACTTGTCGATCACTAGTGGAGTTAAAACAGATTGACTAAAACGGTAATAATCGGGTAAAATAATTAAAGATGTTGGAAAAAGAAGGTGTGATTGCGGTTGACGGCCTGGTTATGGAGGCTCTGCCGAACACCCAATATCGGATCGGTCTTGATAGCGGTCAAGCTGTTTTGGGATATGTCTCTGGTCGAATGCGTAAGCATCGGATCCGGATTCTCCCCGGTGATCGTGTCTCGGTCGAGATGTCTCCCTATGATTTGACTAAGGGTCGAATCACTAAAAGACTAACCTAGAAACAAAATAGAATTATGAATAAAGAACAAAAGATCATTTCTGTCGTCCAATGAAAGTTCACTCTGGAGTTAAAAAACGTTGTCAGAAATGCAAAAATGTCCGCCGCAAGGGGGTAGTTCGGATAATCTGCGAAAATCGTCGTCACAATCAGCGACAAGGCTAAGAATAATAATCAATCGCCAAATTCCAATAATCAATAATGACTAATAATCAATACTTAAAAATGAAATTTGATTATTGTTTATTGGGCTTTGATTATTTGAGGTACTCCGAGTGATGCCGCGAATCGCCGGAGTTAACATTCCCGATCACAAAAGAGTTGAAATCGGCTTAAGTTATATTTATGGTTTGGGTTTATCTCAGGCTCAAACAATTTTGGGGAAATTGAAAATCAAAGAAAATCCCAAATTTAGCCAGCTGACAACCGCCCAGATAGACCTAGTCCGGAATTATATTGAAAAAGATCTGACTGTTGAAGGCGATTTAAGACAGATGGTTCAGCAAAATATCCGTCGTCTCAAAGAAATTTCTAGTTACCGAGGTTTTCGCCATAGTCGTAGTTTGCCGGTTCACGGTCAACGGACCAAAACCAATGCTCGAACCAAACGGGGCAAGCGGGTGACCGTTGGTTCTGGTCGAAAGAAATCATCTGAAAAAACTTAAAAGGTAACTAAAAAGCTAGAAAAGTCAAAACTTAATATTATTAAACCAAAATGGTCAACGTCGTCAAAACCAAAAAAAAAGTCCTACCAGTCGTTGATGAAATACTGATCAGTGTTCACTCAACTTTTAATAACACCATAATTACCGCGAGCATTGTTGGTTCGGGTAATGTCATCGGCTGGACTTCAGCGGGCCAAGCCGGATTCAAAGGGGCAAAAAAGGGAACACCGTACGCCGCGACAACGGCTATGAAAATTCTTCTAGATAAGATAGCTGACTTTCAGCCCAAATCAATCCAGATCCAGGTAGTTGGAGCAGGAAACGGTCGCGATGCCGCCCTTCGGGCCATTGCCGGCTCGGGTTATAAGGTTAGTTCAATCGCTGACGTCACACCTTTACCGCACAACGGAACACGACAAAAGAAAGCAAGGAGAGTCTAATGTTGCAAAAACAGCAACAACGACGACGGAAAGTGACCGAATACGGCCTTCAATTGGAGGAAAAGCAAAAAACCAAACAGGCCTATGGTTTGCGGGAGAGACAGTTTCGCCTTTACTTCAGCGCCGCTGCTAAAAACCAGTCCGAAACTGGACAAACTCTTCTCCAAACTCTTGAGTCACGACTAGATAATGTTGTTTTTCGCTCGGGGCTGGCGATCAGCCGTCCCCAGGCCCGCCAACTGATCTGCCATCGTCATTTTGCTCTCAACGGCAAGCGCGTTAGTATTCCGTCAATTTTAGTTAAACCAGGCGATATCATCGAACCAAATAGTCTTAAGACGGTTCATTTCGAGGCCGAACGGGGAATCGCCCCATGGCTCGATCTTAATAAGAAGGCATTAAGGATTACAATTGATCGTTTACCGAGTGTAGCGGAGTTACCGCTGGAGTTCGACACCCAAAAGATCGTTCAGTTCTACTCGAGGTAGATTAGGAACAGTCGAGGTTTAAGTTTGATGTCTTAAAAGTATCAAAATCGTTGATTTTTAGTGATTAAACTGATAGAATATTTAAACAGCTGGAGGTAAAAACAATAATGTCACACAAATTATCGGAAGTATCGTTAATCCAAGTCAAGGAGGATCTTGTCGAAGGCGATTTGACCCGATTTCTTATTGAACCACTTAGTCCTGGTTTTGGTCTAACTATCGGTAACGCCCTTCGCCGCGTCCTCCTGTCATCGCTCCCGGGTGCCGCCATTACCTCGATTAGAATTGACGGTATCGCCCACGAATTTTCGACTATCAAAGGCGTCAGAGAAGATGTTGTCGATCTCATTCTTAATTTAAAACAAGTTAGGTTCAAGCTAGACGGCAGTGAGCCGCAAGTAATTGTACTCGATGTTAAGGGTCCTCACCAGGTAACCGCCGCCGATTTTAAGTGCCCAACCGGCGTTAAAGTTATCGGTAAGGGATTAAAGATTGCCGAACTTGTTTCGGGCGGCAAACTTTTACTTGAGGCGACGGTCGAAAAGGGTCGCGGTTATTTGACAACTGAAATGCGCAAAGAAGAAAAGTTGCCGATTGGTGTTATCGCCATCGACGCTACCTTTGCTCCGATCAAGCTGGTCAATTTCGAGGTAGAAAATACCCGTGTTGGTAAAATGACCAATTTTGATAAACTCATTCTCGAGATTAAAACTGACGGTTCGATTTCGCCCCAAAAAGCGCTCGAACAATCAGCCGATATCCTAGTTGATCATTTCTCGGTTCTGGCCGGTTTGTCATCGATAGCTCCAACCGTTGCTCCAGCAGTTGTGATTGATCAGTCGGTCGAGGCCGCCGAGGTCGAAGCGTCGGCAGTCGAACCAGATGGTAAGAATGCAACTGCCAAACTAAAATCAGTCAGAGCTACCTCGACTAAAAAAGAGTAGTCATGGGGCGAGTTTTGCGTAGTCAATCTGATTTCCTCGATACCACCCGGCGCAACCAACTGACATCCTTAATTCTCTACGAAGCTATTATTACTTCCAGATTAAACGGCAAGATTTTAGTTTCATTCGCCGATCGATTTTTCAATAAAGTTAAAAAAGCCAACCTTATCGCTTCCAAATACGCTCATTCGGTTCTGAAGGACAAAAATGCTGTCAAAAAAGTTTTTGAAGAGATTCTGCCCCGCTATCAGCCGACCGCCACTAACTACGTCCGGACACTGGCAACCTCGCCAAGACGAGGAGATAACGCCAAACAGTTAGCCGTTATGCTGATTAAAGAAGCTAAAATCGAGCCGATCAAAGAAACATCGAAGTCGGCCACCGCCGTCAAAGGCGGAGCTTAGTAAAGAAAATTAAATCATGAACACAATCACTCGAACCGCACACAAAATTGATGCCACTGATAGGATTCTTGGTCGACTGGCGACGGAAATCGCCAACCTCCTCCGAGGCAAAAACAAGCTTGGTTTTACTAACTACCAAGATCACGGCGACGTCGTTGTCGTTAGCAACGCCGATAAAATTGTCGTTACCGGTCATAAGTTAGACGATAAAATCTACTACACCCACTCGGCCTACCCAGGGGCCCTAAAAAGTAAACCGCTCAAAGTTATGTTGGCGACCAAACCGGAGCGGGTTATTATGCTGGCGGTCAGAAACATGCTCCCAAACAATCGTTTGCGCCAACATTGGTTGAAGCGTTTAATTTTCAAAGATTAATGGCCAAAGTAGAGGCCGCCGCCTGGTATAAAGGCGTTGGTCGACGGAAGAACGCGGTCGCCCAAGTCCGCCTGACGACTGGATCTGGCCAGTTATTGCTCAACGACAAACAAATTGACTTACCCCTTAAGCTCAAACATGTTTTGGAATTAGTCGATCGAATCGAACAGTTCGATATTTCGGTAATTGCTCGAGGCGGCGGCAAGCAGGGTCAAATTGACGCCACCGTCCTAGGTGTCGCCCGGGCTTTAGTCGAGATTAACCCCGATTGGCGTTCAACTCTCCGAAAAGGCGGTTACTTAACTCGTGACGCCCGGATTAAAGAACGGAAGAAACCAGGCTTAAAAAAGGCTCGCAAAGCGCCACAATGGGCGAAACGGTAAGGAAACTTCCCCGCGACCAATACTTGAAGTCAATACCAAGAAAACGTATTGCGGCTGGAGCGTTATATTTCAATTCGGCCGGCGAGTTGTTGATTGTTAAACCTAACTACCAAGAACAGTGGAATATTCCAGGCGGGGCAGGAGAAGTAAACGAATCACCACAGGAAACTTGCAGACGAGAGGTAAATGAAGAAATTGGTATATCTCAAAAATTTGATAAATTACTAGTCATTGATCATTTATTTAACCACGAGACACTTGACGAGGCTCTCATATTCATCTTTCTCGGTGGTACGATGACCGGTAAACAGCTGAAAAAAATAAAGTTGAAAGAAGATGAACTGACCGAATATGCTTTCAAACCGATTAATAACTGTCTCTCACTTCTTGGTCCAAATATGGCAAAACGGCTTCCTTATTGTATTAATGCGATAAAGAAGAGTTTTACTGTTTTGATCTAATATCGACATTTCTTGTCTGCCTTGGGAATTTTGTCCACTTCTGCTAATCTACCTCTATGGCAGAGTTAGTAGTTGATATTGAAACGATCGGAGAGAACTGGGACGAAATTGACGCCCAGACGCAGAAACTGTTGGTTGAAAGGGTTAAGCGTCAACCTAATTACTCCGAAGAAACCGACTCGATTCAGATAGCTCAAGATAATTTGGGCCTACAGCCGTTGACCGGCCAAATTATTGTTATCGGCGCTCACGATTTAGCTAGCCATAAATCAGTCATCTGGTTTGATAACGAAGGCCAAAGTCCAGATTCGGTTGAGGATGGCGACGATAAGTATATTCCGTCTGGCGAAAAACAAATGCTCGAAAAATTTTGGGCCCTCTGCCAGCGTTACCAGACGTTTGTCACCTACAGTGGCCGCTCGTTTGATATGCCATTTTTGCTCCTTCGTTCGGCAATTCACCATCTGAAGCCGACCAAAGACCTAATGCGGGCTCGGTATTTATACCAGCAGTCACCTGATGCCCAACACATTGATCTCTACGAGCAATTATCATTTTACGGCGCAGTTAATAAACTCGGGGGACTGCACCTGGCCTGTCGGGCATTTGCCATTGAGACACCTAAAGACGGTAAAATTGACGGCTCTAAAATTGGCGAGTATTTTAAAGCCAAGAAATATCTGGAAATTGCTCGTTATAACGCTCGCGATCTGGCCGCCACCGGCCAACTTTACGAACGTTGGAAGGAATTTTTGAGCTTTTAATTAGGAAAAAATGGCTTTTCCTCGGATATAAACCGATGAATAATCGACTAGAACAATTGAGCATTGCTTATAAAAAAGCGCTTGGGGCAATCCTGATAAAAGAATTTCCTCACCAAGCCGAATTAGCGGTAGTTGATGTTTTAATTGACCCCTCGAACCAGACCGGACGAGTCTGGCTGACTGCTACTCCCGAGGTCTTAAAGGAAATGGAACAACGTCGAGGGAAGATCCAAAAACAGCTAAAAAAATATGTTTTGACTCGTTATACTCCAAAACTTAGCTTTCTACTTGATGATCAATATTTAGATCGAATCGAAAATTTGTTCGTCAAGTTGAAAGATGAAAATTAAGGCTCTATTGTTTGTCATCTTTACGATCTTTTTGTTTGCTCTCGGTGTCTTGGTGACAACGTTATTTAATGCCTCTCCTGTCACCCCAGACGCGGTGGCGATGCTTTACGTCTCCCTTTATTTGGCTTTGTTTGGCTTAATCTTCTTTTTTATCTTAATCAATATTTGTCTCCTAACTAAAGTAACTCCCGGTCCGGTAACGCTGAAAACAATCTGTCGTTTAACGCTAATTATTGATCTACTATTGGTCGCCTTACTGGCCTTAAAAGCTTACAATGTCTTGAATTGGCCGACTTCGATAATATTAGCGCTTGTCGCTTTAATTATTGGCGTCATTTTCAAGCGCCGCTCTAAATCATGACTGGACATCTTCACCCCTTAACTATTTTGACTGAAAAAATTATCGGTTTTTTCCAACCGTACGGTTTTGAGGTCGTCAGAGGACCAGAGATTGTGACGACGCTTGATAACTTCGACAGTCTTAATATCCCACACGATCATCCGGCCAGAGCCGAGCATGATACTTTCTACCTTAAGGATGGTCGGATTCTCCGCTCTCACACGACAGCCCTTTATTACCAAGCGGTCAAAGAGCGTCGACCACCAATGCGACTGCTTTTTCCCGGTCGGTGTTTTCGGAACGAATCAACCGATGCCACCCACAATAACATTTTTCACCAAATGGATGTCTTGGTGATTGATAAGGAAACCAATCTGGGCAATTTAATTGCCACCCTCCAGCAACTAATGAAATCCCTAATCGGGCCAGAATTAGATTTTAGAATCCGTTCCAACTATTTCCCCTTTACTGAACCGTCGATAGAATTAGACGTCAAGCGTCCGGGCAGTCAGTGGTTGGAAATGCTGGGGGCAGGGATGCTTAATCCAAATGTTCTTAAATACTACGGTCTTGACCCAAATAAATACCAGGGACTGGCTGTGGGAATGGGCTTGGAGCGAATCCTAAACGTTACCAGCGGTGTTGATGATATCCGACAGACATTATCGGGAGATTTTCGTTATTTAGGCCAATACTAAATTATGTCAATATTCGTTCCATGAAGATTAATTACAGCGATTTTAAGCAATTACTGCCTGGACTAGATTGGAGTCCTCAAGAACTGGCCGAAAAATTGTCGACAATTGGACACGAGACCGAAATTAGCGCTGATGGCCAGTTGGACATTTCGCTAACGACCAACCGCCGCGATTGCCGGGACTTGCTATATCTCGTCTATGATTTGGCGGGAGTTTACAATCTAATAACAAAGACTGATCTGATTAAGTTCGGGCACAAGGAAGCGATTGCCGTTACTGCCGAGCAGATTAATCGCTTGCTTGGATCTAATATAAATAGTCGTGCCCTGAAATCTCTAAAACGACTCGGTTTCGATGTTACCGACACGACTGTTGCTCCGCCGGATTTTCGTGACGTCACAACAGTTGCTGATGTGGCTGAAGAAATTGTTCGACAAATTGGTTACGACCATCTAAACATTCAGCTGCTTTCAAAGCAGGACGACCGGCTATCGATCAGCTATAGCGAGCGGTATAACCGTGAGCTTTACGAGGTGTATCCCACCGACTCTAGCGAGCGGAATAACCGCGAGCTTTACGAGGTGTATCCCACCGACTATGGACTGCGGGATACCGACAGTCGAAGTGGCCGTACCGGCCACTATAGCGAGCGGTATAACCGTGAGCTTTACGAGGTGTATCCCACCGACTACAAGCACATTTTGGAGATAAAATTTGCTCTGGCGAAGATTGGCCTAGTAGAAACTCTCACTTCCTCATTTGACCACGACGGGGTAATCGAGGTGATCGACCCATTTTCCCGAGACGAGCCGTTCTTGCGATCTAATTTACTGACTGGTTTACTAAAAACAGTCGCTGCTAATCCCTACTTAAAAAAAGCGGCCTTTTTTGAAATCGGTGTCGTTTTTACACCGAGCGAAGTAACAAAATTAGGGCTGATAATCGCTGGATTCAAGGATTTGAATTTTTGGCAAACAAAAATCAGTCAAGCAATCGGCCAACCAATTCATTTTTCGGCTATCGAACCAGCCAAGGCCGCAAGTTTGGACGTCAAACAAAACCACTTGAGTTACTTAGAATTACCAGTTGAAAAACTCCAACCAACTCCAACCGACTACCCGACCAGTCTGGAGCGAAGTCTGCCTAAGTATAAGACGATTAGCAAATTTCCGCCTCTAGTTCGTGATCTAACAATCGACCAAAAAGAGGGCCAAGACGACCATCCATTTGACCAACTTAAGGATCGTCAAGACCTACTCTTGGCCGAAGTAATTGACCAATATCATGATCCTGTCAGCAAAAGACGCTCGGTTACTTATCGACTTATCTTCCAGAAATTAACTAGTAGCTACACCGAAGACGAAATAAAGACTATCGACAAAGAGCTAAAAACGTTTTCAGAACCTCTGATTACAAGGTAAGATGAAGATAATGCGACGAGTGTTGGCAAGTCAAGTTACCGAACAAGTTGGCAAGTTGATTACGATGCAGGGCTGGGCCCAAACCGTTCGAGCTCACGCCAAAGTAGTCTTCATCGATTTGCGTGACCGGTCTGGACTAACCCAGATAGTCATAACTGGCAGTTTGGTCGAAGCGGCCAAAGATACCACTACCGAATCGGTTATGACCGTCATCGGTACGGTCGTCGAGCGACCACAATCGCTAGTCAATGCCAAGCTAAATTCTGGAACGGTCGAGTTGCAGGTTAGGGAACTAATAATTGAGACCGTGGCCGAGCCATTGCCATTTCCTCTAGAGGAAGAAAATGTATCCGAAGACGTTCGTCTGAAATATCGTTATTTGGATATTCGTCGCCAGAAAGTGGCCGAAAATCTCCGTTTAAGGTCGGATGCTAACCAATTTATTCGATCATTTTTATTGAATTATGATTTTGTTGAAGTTGAGACGCCTTATATTTCCAAGTCAACTCCCGAGGGTGCCCGCGACTACTTAGTGCCAAGCCGAATTGACCCAGGCAAATTTTACGCTTTGCCCCAATCGCCCCAGCAGTATAAACAATTGCTCATGGTTGCCGGCTTAGAGCGTTATTTTCAAATTGTCAGATGTTTCCGTGACGAAGACTCCCGCGGCCAACGCCAACCGGAATTTACTCAACTCGACTTAGAAATGTCGTTTTCCAATCAAGATGAAATAATGTCATTAGTTGAAGAATTGCTAACTTCGATGATTAAAAAAATGTTTCGGGAAAAAGTTTTTACTTTTGATACTTTTCCTCGCTTAAAGTACGCCGAAGTAATCAAAGAATATAATTCCGATAAACCAGATTTACGGAAAGATAAAAATAACGATGATGAGCTAGCCTTCGCTTTTGTGATTGATTTTCCTCTTTTTGAGTGGAAGGAGACAGAAAAACGTTGGGACGCCACTCATCACCCGTTTACTAGCCCTGCCCCGGCCTATGTTGACGACTTTGAAAAGAGACCTAAAGAGGCCCGGGCTCTTCAGTACGATTTGGTTTTGAACGGCTGGGAAGTTGCTGGCGGCAGTATCCGGATTCACCGCCCGGAGGTTTTGGAAAGAGTTTTTGCTTTTATGGGTCATTCCCATGAGGAAATTGAGGCTAAATTTGGCCACTTGCTGGAAGCGTTTCGCTACGGCGTCCCGCCCCACGGTGGCATCGCTTCAGGACTTGATCGACTCTACGCCATTTTATTTAAAGAGAAGTCAATTCGTGACGTCATTGCCTTCCCCAAAGCTGGTGACGGTCACGATTTAATGATGGACGCTCCTAGCGTTGTTGATGACAAACAGCTCAAAGAACTGGGTCTTCAATTACGGCCGAAAAGGTGAGATGCTACTGACCCCGTTTGAAGATACCCGCCGGGTAGCCTACTTAAAAATATTTGCTATCGGCTTGTTAGTCCTAGTAGTTATTGCAATCAGTCCCCAATCTGACAGCCCGACTTGGCTAGCCAGCTCAACTTCGCCTCAAACTGCCACTAATAAATTAAGCCGACAATTAGATGCAACGACCAGTTACGTTGGCCTAGCTAGCTCGGCAAAGAAGCCGATAATTTATGCCAAACAGTATTTATTACTTGACGGCAAAACCGCCGAAATTATTGTCGCCGATGATCCCGATACTCCGGCGCCGATTGCCTCGATGACCAAAATGGTCACGGCCCTCGTCGCCATAACAAAACTGCCATTAGATCAAGTGGTGACGGTATCATCAAAACCGCCGTTAGTTCAGGGCTCAAAAATAGGCTTACGAAGCGGAGAAAAAATCACCGTCCGGAACTTGATTCAGGGGCTATTAATAATTTCCGGCAACGACGCCGCTTTTGCCATAGCCGAAACTTACGCCAATGAGCAAGGTAACTATCAGCTCTTTGTCAAAGCGATGAACCAATTTGCTTTCGACAACCATTTAGTTCAGAGCCATTACGGCGATCCGGCTGGCTTAGACGATCAGATCGGCCGGTCAACACCGCGAGAGTTAGCCAACACCGCTCGTCTATTACTCCGTCAGCAATTTTTAGCTGAAACAGTCGCAAATCGAGAACTGATTATCTCGTCCGTTGATGGACTGATAACTCATAGGCTCAAGAATACAAATCGGTTAATTATAACTGACAGCCCTTATTATCTACCGAACAGCTTGGGAGTTAAAACCGGATTTACCAATGACGCCGGACACTCATTGGTCGCCGCCTATAAATGGAACAATCGGATTCTAATTGGCGTAATTCTCAACACTGTCGAATCAACCAATATCGCCTCGGCCGTGGAGATGAATAAGCTTTTCCGTTGGGCTGATAAATCGCTTGTTCTGAATGAGTATTGAATCTGCCACTCCCGATTATTTGCTCCTTTTAGTCACTTCTCCAGGAAGTTGAAAAGTCCGGGGCTTGACAAAAGGTGGTATCGGTATATTAATGGGGAAATATCTATAAGTTGATTTGTAAATGTAAGATTTTACAAATTAAAATTAAGAAAGGAGTAGCAAATGGAAAATGATACTGTCTTTAACCAATGGGGAGTCGCCAGCCGCGATGTCGTCGAAAGTGTTTGGAATCGGATTGTTGATTTTTCGCCCAACCTAGTTGGGGCGTTAGTTATACTGTTTGTTGGTGTTGTTGTCGCCTTGATCTTAAATTACGTTGTGACCCAAATTCTCCGAGCAATTCAAATCCAAAAGTGGCTGGGCGACCAAACTCATCTGACTGATATTCTAAAAAAAGCCAAAATGCGGACAGACATTGCCGAGATCAGTGGTAGTTTTGTTAAATGGGTCGTCATTCTGGTTTTTCTAGTCCCGGCCGCTAATATCCTAAAAATTGATGGCGTCCAACTCTTCTTCGATGGCGCTTTAAGTTACGTGCCGCGAGTCCTCGGTGTCGCCTTCTTAATTATCTTCGGTAGCCAAGTTGTCGAATTGACTGCTCGCTTAGTTCGAGCGTCCGTTGACAGTTTAGGACTAACCGTTGCCAAGTTAGTGGAAATGGTTGTTCGCTGGGCGTTCTACACCTCAATTGCTATCACCTCAATGTTTGCTTTGGGCGTGCCTCAACAGTCTATTAGTACCATGTTCACCGGTATAGTTTTCGCACTAGCAGTCGCCCTTGGCTTATCGCTCGGTCTCGGCGGTCAAAATCATATGAACGATTTAATCAAAAAGATTCGCGAGGACTTGAAGCGTTAAATCTAAGTAAGTTATTCGAGCGGTATAACCGCGAGCCTTACGAGGCGTATCCCGCCGACTCTATTAGAAAAGCCCTCACTAACAGGTGTGGGCTTTTTTAGTTCGGTACTACTTTGTTATTTTTTGCCGATGAAGCTATCGACTAGAAATGTTTTATCGCTTCGGTCGCCGCGGCAGTTTCCGCCTTTTGTTTCGAAGGACCAACGCCTTGAGCGAACAATTTTTTACTGACATAAACACCAACAGTAAAGAGTTTAGTGTGATCTGGTCCTTCTTCGGAAATGACCCGATATTCTGGTGTCGAGTTGAGCTTCTCTTGGGAGAGCTCCTGGAGACGAGATTTAGGGTCGATATAAAGTTTCTTTTCGATAATTTCCGGTAAAAGGGCGATTAAGTGCTTTTGGATAAACTTAGCCGACTCTTCGTAGCCACAATCCAGATAAATCGCCCCGATCAGAGCTTCGAAAGTGTTGGCCAAAATCAAACTTCTACTTCTTCCACCGGATTTGTCTTCGCCTCGACTCAAAAACAAGAATTCACCCAGCTCTAGCTCGCTTGCGACCATTGCCAGAATTTCACCTCTGACAATGGAGCTACGCCAGTTAGTCAGTTCGCCCTCGGGATTAGTAAAGTTTCTGTAAAGATGTTCGGTCACTACTAGTTCCAAAACTGCGTCGCCCAAAAATTCTAAACGCTCATTGTGTTCTAGCTCTTTATTGCCGGTCTCGTTTAGGTAGGAGCGGTGGGTAAAGACCATCTCCAGCAGACGGTCGTTTTTAAAACGTAAACCAGTTTGTCGTTCAAATTTCTCGATATCCATTTCAATTAAAGCCAAAATTAAAAAGTAACGTTGCAAAAAGAGGATAATGACTAGTCATTATTCCGGTTCAATCTTGGGTTTGTCTTCCTCGTCAACGAAACGGTCACTTTGACGATAAAGAGTGCCCAGGACTCCGTTGATAAACTTTGAAGAATTTTCGCCACCGAAGGTTTTGGCGATTTCAACTGCTTCGTTGATGGCGACTTTAGGTGGAATGTCTAGATCTTTCAACAGCTCGTATCCAGCCAGACGCAAAATACTTTTGTCGATCACCGAAATTTGTTCGAGCGGCCATTCCGGCGCCGCATTAGCAATCAGCTCGTCGATCTCCTTAATTACTTTAGCTGTGCCTTTAACGACTCGATCTAAATATTCGATATCAACATCTTTCTCTACTGGCTTCATGACTCGGTGGGCAATCTCTAAAATATCGCCGTCGGGATGAAAGTCCCATTCGAATAAAGACTGCATCGCGATCGTTCGAGAAAGGTGACGATTGACCGACATCAGACAGTTCCTTCCGAGCTGTAAAACCGAAAATCGAAAAGCGAAAAGCGAAAATTAGGATTTAACATCAGAATTATCGGCAATGATTCGCTTAACCTTAGCTAGTCGGGTAATTTCACCGCCGTACCAACCGCATTGGGGGCAGATGATATGGGGCAGAATAACCGCCTGGCAGTGACCACATTTAGCTATGCCAGTACCAGGGACTTGATAAGTACTTCGTCGGAGATTAGTCCTAGTTTTAGACAATTTCTTTTTCGGCTCAGCCATATATAATATATTTTAGCAAAAGTAGAGCTGTTTGAGGAGACTAAGTTACTGCTATTGGTTGGTTTTATGCCAATACTATTACTTATACTTACTCTCACTCTGACTTGGTTATTATATTGAGAAGCTCGCCTGGCTTGTAAATAGTCCGGACGATTGAGCGATTAGCCAGTTTTTGAGCAAATTCAGGCCTGATTTTAACCATTTCTAACAACCCCTTCTCGTCCAGCTCGGTATCGCGCTCAATTTCACCGACAAATTTTTGGTCAATTAAGATTTTGATCTTTTCGGTCGCCACCGAGGCGCCAAAAAAATTCGGCCAGTCAGCTTTAAAAATAGAATCTTTATGACCAAGAATAGACCAAATTTCTTCGGCTAGAAACGGAAAGGCGGGTGAGAGAGTGATGATAAACCGCTCTATCACCAACCGATTGATCTGATCGTTTTTGGCCAGAGCGTTAGTTAAAATCATCGCTTCGCTAAGGACGGTATTGAGTCGAAAATCTTTTATCATTGGCGAGATTCGGTTCAAATATATGTCAAAGAAACTTTCTTGATCAGGGGAGGATTTTGAATCAATCTTTTTACTAAGCAAAAATACTTTAATCAGAAATCGGTGGATACCGTTAATCCCGCGGGGATTCCAGTTGAGTGAGTTCTCCATCGGACCTAAAAATAATTCGTAACCGCGCAGAGCGTCGGTGCCGTAATGTTCAACTAACGGGTCAGGCGAGACAACATTGTCTTTGGACTTAGACATTTTGATCCCGCCAAAATTTATCATCCCGATGTTAAATAATTTCTGGAACGGCTCGGCGCTGTCGTTGGTTAGATATTTATACTTAATTAAAAACCGGTAAACAAAGCGGGAGTAGAGTAAGTGTAAAATCGCGTGCTCGATGCCGCCGATATATAAATTGACCGGTAGCCATTTATTAACAATTTTGACGTCAAAGGCTTGGGTCAGGTCATTTGGCGATAAAAACCTTAAATAATACCAGGACGAATCGACAAAAGTGTCGAGTGTGTCGGTTTCAAGGCGCCAAAGCTCCCCGTATAGCTTTTCGGCCCGATTTTGGTATTCTTTTGAGAGCTTAATTGGGCTTTCGCCGCCGGGCTGAAAATCAACATCAGTCGGCAATAAAATCGGCAAGTGCTCTTCCTTGACCGCGTGAGCGACTCCCGCGGGATCATAAACAATCGGAATCGGCGTACCCCAATAGCGTTGGCGCGATACCAACCAATCACGCAATCGATAACTAATCGCCTTACCACCGAGTCCTCTTCGTTCTAAATCAGCGCTAATTTTTCCAGCCGCTTCAACACTAGTCAGCCCGTCGTAAATGCCGGAATTAATCATTTTTCCTTGGCCAATAAAGGGTAATTTGTCGGTCTCAATTATCTTGGTAATCGGGATGTTGTGGGCGCGAGCAAAATTATAATCGCGCTGGTCGTGCGCCGGCACCAGCATGACGGCCCCAGTGCCGTAATTCGCTAAGACATAATCGGCAATCCAAATTGGTAATTGCTTCCTTGTCAGGGGATGAAGAGCGTAGCCGCCTGTGAAGACACCGGTTTCTGAAACAGCGTCGTTTTTCTGTCTATCGACATCGCTTTTTTCTTTCGATTTTTCGATATAGCTTAAAACGCTGTTTTTATTCTCGGCGGTAACGATCGATAAAATATCTGGATGTTCTGGAGCTAGCACCAAAGCCGTTACACCAAACAGGGTGTCAACCCGAGTGGTAAAGACTGGGAGTGATATTTTGTCGGCATGAAAAATCACCTTAGCGCCGTCCGATCGACCGATCCAATTTTTCTGGAGGGATTTGACGTTTTCCGGCCAATCAAGAGTCTCTAAACCAACTAATAACTCTTCGGCGAAGTCGGTGATTTTTAAGTACCATTGCGACAACTGCTTTTTTGTCACGATCGAATCACATCTCTCGCAAGCACCGTTGACTACCTGTTCGTTGGCCAAAACAGTTTTGTCCTTCGGGCACCAGTTGACCCAGGCGGCCCGCTTCTCGGCTAGGCCGTGTTTAAAAAACTGGAGGAATAGCCATTGTGTCCAGCGATAATAATTTGGGCCAGAAGTATTGATGACTTTGGACCAGTCGTACATGGCCCCAATGGCTTTTAATTGATCGCTAAAACCCACAACCGCCTCATCGGTAAAAACCTTAGGGTGGGTTTTTTTCTTGATAGCGGCATTTTCGGCTGGCAGGCCAAAGGCGTCAAAGCCGATTGGGTGGAAGACGGTTTTACCTTGTAAGCGATAGTAACGAGCGAAGTAATCGCTCAAAACATAGCCTCTCCAGTGACCAACGTGCAAGCCGTCACCGGAAGGATAGGGGAACATATCGAGACAATAAAAATTATTGTCCGATTGATCAGGGCGAACTTCGTCCAATTTCTGATCCTGCCAATTTTTACGCCATTTTTTCTCGATTTTTTGGTGGTCGTAGCTAAAATTCATCTGATCAATTATAGCCGTTAGTTGTTTCCAAAAAAAGCCGTCACTTGCAATAGTTTTCTTTTAGCGCAATATAAAGATAATAAATTAGGGGAGGAGGTGAGATAGATGAAATTGTCTGGTATGGATTGGGTAGTTTGGATACTGCTTTTCGTTGGCGGCCTCAACTGGGGTTTAGTTGGCGCGTTCGACTATAACTTAGTCGACAGTATTTTTGGCGTTGACTCCGTCTTAAGAAAGCTTGTCTATATTTTAGTCGGTTTGGCGGCACTTTGGAGCCTTTTCTCAATGTTTATGAAAGGTAACAAAGACGGCGGAAGCGGAATGTAAGGTTAATAGATTTAGATTTAGTTTGTCACACAAGCATCGCTACTTAGGCGGTGTTTGTGTTTAAAAGGACAGGTTATTCTTCGCCGGAACACCACTTTGGCAAGGCGTGGATGTCGCCAAAGAACCCGCTCCTTCGTAGTCGGAGCCCTCATCGAAGGCGGCGCGGCAGACCGAAGAAGAAGTTACGACGGGCCAAAGCCTGTGGAGCTTCATATTCCTTCCTTATTAATAATATTTAATCCTCCCTCCGACCGAACGCTCCCTAGAAGTGGTCCCCTAAGGCAATGAGCTAACCTTAACCAGAAACAATTTCTTTTGTCAAATATTACAATTGGGCGAGGCCTAACGACCTCGCCCGTGGCGATTTGGGTTGGTGAACTTTCGTTCATCCCAAGCGAACAGTCCCAGTAAAAGCAGGCCGATAACGATTGCCAGATAGTTGGTCGTCGTTCGGACCCACGGTTCCACTTGGCCGCCGAGCAGGTTGATAACCCAAAGAATCGCCCAGACAACCAGCCATGAGCTTCCGACAAGCATGATCGTCCCAAAAATGGCCATCCAGTAATTCGGTTGCCTGGTTTGATCTTTCATCGCGCCCCTCCAAAAGAGCGAGTTCTGACTTCAGTCTGACAGAGTTCTAGGAGTTGTCAACAATCATCAGAATTATTCCTTTGTAACAACTCACAATCCCCTCTAGAAATATCTGGAAATTTTCCGCTGACTTATCTGGAATCTCGATACGCCGGTAACTCTCTCCCTATACCTCATCAAATTATTGCCTTCATGCCAATGTCCGGCCAGTAAAAATCCATTCGTTCGCTCTCAATGATGTTGAAATATAGCCATTCCGGCAAACTAGTTTCCAAACAAAATATGAAAATTTGGCAAACAAAAAGGGAGTTCCCTGTCGTTGCCCGCCCGAGCGTAAAAGTTTTTCAAAATTCAGCGTTCGGATTTTCGCTAAAAAAAGTTCGGATTTCGTTCAGGGTATGGAGCCAACATATTTGATACACAAATCCTAGAAGCGAAATCTTAAATGACGCGCCCCGCCGCTATTTTTCTGGGGCAAAGGAGGCGGTGCGACAGACTCGCGAGTGCGGAGGAGCGATGTCCGGGGAGGAAT
>CAYIGA010000007.1:0-28037 GCA_964362925.1 uncultured Candidatus Saccharibacteria bacterium
TTGATAATCCGATTTACGCTTGCGCCGTTGGGCTGGTTCTCTGGGGAATGGAAGAAAGTCAATCCGGACATGGGCGTAGCCGTTACGATTTCGGGAAAATTGGCGGGTTGTTTGACCGGTTTCGTGGGATCTTCCGAAATTTTAGCAATTAATCTGAATTAAACTGATAAAACAAAACCAAATGAGGAGTTTTTTAATCTAGATGAATAAAGAGAGCTTAGACACGTTTGCCAGTATTAAAGTTTGTGGTATCGGTGGCTCCGGCGGTAACGCCGTCTCAAGGATGATTGCCGCCCGAGTTCGGGGGGTAGAATTTATCGCTATCAATACTGACGCCCAGGCGTTGATGGGCAACCCGGCGCCAATTAAAGTTCAAATCGGCAAAGAGACAACGCAGGGTTTAGGCGCCGGTAGCGACACCGAAGTCGGACGCAAATCGGCCGAAGAAAATAAAGACGAGATTTACGAAGTTCTAAAGGGGGCAAATATGGTTTTTGTCACCTGTGGCGCTGGTGGTGGCACTGGTACTGGCGCGGCACCACTAATCGCTCAAATTGCAAAAGAACTCGGCGCTTTAACTGTTGGCGTCGTCACCAAGCCGTTTAGTTTTGAGGGTCTGCGCCGCAAAAAAGTCGCCGAATTGGGTATCGAAGAACTGCGCGAGAAAGTCGATACTTTAATTATCATCCCCAACGACCGCTTACTCCAAGTTATCGACAAAAAAACTTCGATGACCGACGCTTTCGGCATAGTTGACGATATTTTGCGCCAAGGCGTTCAGGGCATCTCCGAAATTATCGTCGTCCCGGCTATTATCAATGTCGACTTTGCCGATGTCCGAACGATTATGAAAGACGCTGGTTCGGCCTTGATGGGTATAGGTCGAGCGGCCGGTGAGAGCCGAGCGATTGAAGCGGCTCGTCAGGCCATTGACTCACCGCTACTGGAACTATCGATCGACGGAGCCCGGGGCATTCTTTACAACATTACCGGTGGACCGGATATGACAATGTACGAAGTTGAAGAAGTCTCTAAGGCCATTACCGAAGCGGCCGATCCCGAAGCCAATATTATCTTTGGCGCCACAGTTGACGAATCAATGTCGGGCGAAATTAAAGTGACTGTCATCGCCACTGGCTTTGAAAATGAGATCGTCAAGCCAGTGCCAAAGCAACGGAGTCGATTTGGCAATGAAGAACCGGGAAACTTTGGAGCAATACTGTCTGTGCCACCGACACCGGCCGTCTCGACCGTGCCATTCTTTGGTCGTCAGGCGCCGGTTTCGCCCCAGAGTTCATTCCCAGCCGAAATCGAGTCCACCGATAGCGCTTTCGTGACTAAAAATCACAACCGCCTCGACAAAGAAACCCCTTCCGACGAAGACGAGTTCGACGTGCCGAGCTTCATCAGGAGAAAGTTACGACAGTAATTTTCTCCTGACGAGCGATCCGCCAGCTGGCGGAGAAGCGACGTCAGGCGTAAACTGCGCCAGTAGATTTCAGCTTTAAAACTTTCTTATTTGCGGCCTTTGGCCGGACTATTTTGCGACTGCGTCGCGGCTTTTCTGTGAGGGTGAGGGGCTTAGTTGCCAAGCAGTCCCTACACCCTCACACTTCCTACCCCGCACGCTACCCGCAGGGGCGAGGTGAAAAAGCTTCGGGGCTGCGCTCGTACCTCGCTTGACCCTATAGTCGGCGGGATACGCCTCGTAAAGCTCGCGGAATGTATCCCGCTCGCTATGGGCTAAACCACTCGCTTCTTCGACCGTAACTTTCCCGTACAATTCCCGTAATTATAGCCCTTGACAAGGCACTGTTCGGGGGTGGTATTGTGGATGTCTGGGCGGGGAATTAAACCTAAATAAGGAGGGTAGAGAATGGCTAAGAAAGACAAAAATAATCGATTAGGCGAGATTGCTTTAAAACCAGTCGAAATTTCGGCTGAACTACCCGAAAAAGGCAAGTCGGACAAAAAACTCGGCCTCAAAGTTGCTCGTCGCTACACTAAAGTTGGCGAAAATGTTTTCGATACAGTTGAGTGGGACAAACGGACTACCACCATCAGCGACGAAAAGGGCAATATTATTTCTCAGATTACCGATGTTGAGGTGCCTTCCGGTTGGACACAACTAGCAACTGATATTTTAGCTTACAAATATTTGCGTAAAGCTGGCCTGTCGACCAAAGAAGGTCGGGAAGTGTCCCTAAAGCAGGTTGTTTATCGGATTGCTCACACCATCAGTGATTTTGGCATGAAATTTGGCTATTTTGCCTCGACTGACGATCGAACCAGTTACGAAAACGAATTAACCCATTTACTAATCAATCAAAAAGCCGCCTTCAACTCACCGGTTTGGTTTAATTGCGGCCTTTATCATCAATATAAAATTGCTGGGTCGGGCGGCAGCTTCTACTGGGACTTTCAGCAAGAGAAAGTACTCGAGACCAAAGATTCTTATCGCAACCCTCAATGTTCGGCCTGTTTTATCTTGTCGGTCGAAGACTCACTTGAAGGCATTTTTAATCTTCTCAAAACCGAATCAAGAATATTCAGGTTTGGTTCTGGCTCGGGTGCTAATTTTTCTCGCCTCCGAAGTCGTCACGAGCGTTTGAGCGGCGGCGGTACCTCCAGTGGGATGATGAGTTTCTTACGAGTTTTTGATCGGGGCGCTGACGCCGTCAAGTCTGGTGGAACAACCCGCCGGGCCGCCAAAATGGTGGTGGTTGATATGACCCACCCGGAAATTGAGGATTTTATTAACTGGAAAGTTAACGAAGAGAAAAAAGTCATGGCTCTGATCGCCGCCGGTTACTCATCCGACTTCAACGGCGAAGCTTACCACACCGTCTCTGGCCAGAACTCTAATAATTCCGTTCGGATTACTGATGAGTTCATGGAAGCCGTCCAAAACAACGGCGAGTGGACGACTCGCTACGTTTCTACTGGCGAGCCCCACAAGACCTATCGGGCTAAAGATCTGATGGATCAGGTCGCTAATGCCGCCTGGCAGTGCGCCGACCCGGGTGTTCAGTTCGACACTACTATCAATAAATGGCACACCGTGCCCAATACCGGCCGAATTAACGCTTCAAACCCGTGTTGTATTACTGGCGATACCCTAGTTGCCGTCGCCGACGGCCGCAACGCCGTACCAATTAAGAACTTAGTTGGTACAGAAGTGCCAGTTTACAGTCATAGTCACAAAACTGGTAAAACCACTGTTAGCCGAATGTGGAATATCGGGGTGAAGCGACAAAAAGCCCCAATTTACGAGGTGCTCCTTGACGACCGCACGACATTTCGAGCGACTGACGATCACCTAATCATGCTTCGGGATGGATCGTACAGAATGGTTCGTGACCTGGTCGCTCAAGACTCGCTAATGCCATTCCACTCCAAAGTACTCGCCCCAGCTAAAATCCGGACCAAACGCCGCTATTTCTGGTCCGGCCAGTCGTGGCTACCGCAGTATCGAGCCATCTGGCAGTACTTCAACGGCAAGCAGCCAATCGGTACTCATATTCATCACCAGGATTTCAACTCTCGTAACGACTTACTTGAAAACCTTGTCTTGTTATCGATGGAGGAACATCAAGCTATCCATCGAGACAGTATGCTTGGTGACAACAACCCAGCCAGGCGTTTGATGAACGACCAGTGGCGAAAAAACATTTCTAAGTCACAAAAGGGTGAGAAGAATGGCAATTTTGGCCATACTCATAGCGACGAAACCAGAGCTAAAATGCGTGCACAAGCGGCATTGCGCTGGGCAAATCCTGAAGAACATTTAAAAACCAGTCTCTCCGCCACTAAATGGCTAGAACAAGCAAAAGCTGAGGGACGACGAGTCGGTCGAGTCCCCGGCGAAAGATTTGAACGGTGCTGCCCGATATGCCGACAGAACTATCTGACCGCTCGGCCAGAACAAATCTTCTGCTCCGTTGTTTGCAAACTTAGTCCCGGAGGAATTCAGATGTACGGACCAAAAATCTGGGAAGCTAATCGAGGCCGTCAATTAAGCGATTCTCATCGAGCTAGTTTAAGCATCGCTCTAAAGCTCGCCAGCGATCCAGCTGACAAAAGCCGCGCCGGAAGAACTGCTCATCGCAACCACATTCTGCGAGCAGCCCGATTGCTATTAGATAATAATATCACGCCTGCTCTGGAAAATTGGGACACGCTCGCAACACAAGCTCGTCAGCTTGGCGCCAAACGCGTCCCGAGTGCTGGTATTGTGAATCAATATTTTGCTAGTGACGAGAAGTTTGTTGAAGCCGCCAGCTTGAATAACCATAAGGTGGTATCAGTCAGTTTCGCTGGCTATGAAGATGTTTACGACGGCACCGTTGATCAACACCACAACTTTGCTATCCTCACCTCCACCACTAATTCGTGCGTCAAAGAAGTGAAAAACTACTCTGGTATCTTCATCCATAACTCAGAATATTTACACCTAGACGATTCGGCATGTAATCTCGCGTCCATTAACCTAGTTAAATTTGCCGACAGCCAAGGCAACTTTGACGTTGAAGGTTACCGCCACGCCTGTAAAATAATGCTTATCGCTCAAGAGATAGAAGTCGATCTATCTAGTTATCCAACCGATCTGATCGCCAAAAATAGCCACGATTACCGACCGCTGGGGCTGGGTTTTGCTAACCTTGGCACTCTCTTGATGCTGCAAGGCATTCCTTACGACTCACCGGAAGCCTTAGCAATTGCCGGCGCCCTGTCGGCCATTATGACCGGTCACGCCTACAAAACTTCGGCCGAGATGGCGGCCGTCAAAGGGGCATTTGAGGGCTTCGCCAACAATCGAGCCCCAATGCTTAACGTGATGAAGATGCACCGCCAAGCCGCCTACGCCATTAGCAGTAGTAACTGCCCGAAGGACCTGTACAACGCCGCTCGCCAAGACTGGGATGAGGCGGTAGCACTGGGCGAACAGTTTGGTTATCGCAATAGCCAGGCAACGGTAATTGCCCCGACTGGGACCATCGGGCTTTTGATGGACTGCGATACTACCGGCGTTGAGCCAGACTTTGCTTTGGTTAAATTTAAAAAACTGGCCGGTGGGGGATCGGTAAAAATTGTCAACAATGCCGTTAAACAAGCCCTAAGTAATCTTGGCTATAACTCCCGGCAACAGCAAGAAATTATAGATTATGCTCTTGGTGTTGGTCAATTTGTCGCCAATTTGCCGATTAGTCGCTCGACGCTGGCGACCAAGGGTTTGACACTAGAGGAGATTAACAAGGTTGAAAAGACTCTAGGCAGCGCCTTTGATATTAGCTATTCATTCAATCGAATGGTCTTGGGAGACGATGTCTTTAACCGCTTGGGGATCAGTCAAGAAGAGGAAAAACAACCAAAATTCTCCTTACTTGAACGACTGGGCTTCAGTAACGCCGAAATTGCCGAAAGCAACTTAATTGTCTGCGGTACCCAAACCCTTGAGGGCGCCCCCCGTCTATTAGAAGAGCATCTGGCGATTTTTGATTGCGCCAACCGTTGCGGCCCAACTGGCAAGCGCTATATCGCCGGGATGGCTCACGTTCGAATGATGGCGGCGGTTCAGCCGTTTATATCGGGTGCGATATCCAAAACTATTAATCTGCCCAACGAGGCGACTCTCCAAGATGTCGAGGAAGTCTACCAACAATCATGGCTCTTGGGATTAAAAGCCTTGGCTCTCTATCGAGACGGCTCTAAATTAAGCCAACCGCTTAACACCAAAAAGGACGAAGTGGTAAATGTTGAGATGAGAGAGAAAATTGTTGAAAAAATAATTTACGCTCCGAAGCGCCGCCGTTTGGCTGATGAGCGCCGATCAATTACTCACAAGTTTCTAATTTCCGGCCATAAAGGTTTTATTACCGTCGGCTTGTACGATGATGGTCAGCCGGGCGAATTATTTGTCACCATGGCCAAACAGGGCAGTACCATCTCGGGCTTGATGGACGCGTTTGCCAAATCCATTTCGATTGGTCTTCAATACGGCGTTCCATTGACGATGATTGTCCGTCAATTTGCTAATAGTCGATTTGAACCGTACGGTTTTACGACCAATCCGCAAATTCGAATTGCTAAATCGATTGTCGATTACATCGCCAGATATCTCGGTATTAAGTTCTTAACGCCCGAAGGTCAAGTGGAGCTAGGGATTCAAGCCGATGGTAAAACTTCTAGCGACCAAGAGCAGCTCAATTTTAACGCTGTGATCACTCCGACCAAGACCGATGAATTTATCAACGGAGATTTAGTCGACAGTACGCCGACTACGACTGCGAACACTCCCCAGTTTGTACCGTCTGACTCGACTCCGATACCAAACGAGCCAGAAGTTGTAACCAGTATTTCCTCGCCTTCGGCCGAGGAATCACCAATGCCAGCGAACATTAAGCAACAACAGATCGACGCGCCGCCTTGCCCAAGTTGCGGTTCGTTGACCTTCAAAACCGGCACCTGCTACACCTGCTTGAGCTGCGGTAGTACGACCGGAGGATGCAGTTGAGGTAAGGCAAAGTTCAAAATGGAAAAAACACTCCTGAAAATTTAAAGTGGAAAATTTTGGATTTTTAATTGTCATTTTGCATTTTTAGATTTGAATTTTAAATTTTCACTATGCCAATCTATACCAAAAGAGGCGACCGGGGCGAAACTGGGCTACCCGGAGGCAAGCGACTTAGCAAAGCCGAGGTTTTATTTGAAGTGCTTGGGTCGCTCGACCAAACCAACGCCGCCATCGGTCTGGCGGTTAGCTTTCTGACTAACCAGCCCGAGATCACGACCGAATTGATCGCCGTCCAAGCGGCCTTGTTCAATATCGGCGCTTATCTGGCCGACCCGAATCAACAGTCCAAACAGCTACTCTTTTTAGAAGATCTCACAAACAAAATGGAACATTCGATTGACCAATGGGAGAAGGAAACTGGATCGCTGGAGCATTTTATTATTCCTGGCGGCGCTCCAGAGGGCGCTAGTTTACAACTGGCCCGCTCGATCAGTCGGCTGGCGGAGCGCCAGTACCACCGGCTACCAACCACTCATCACCGCCCAGAGATCAGCCAATACTTAAATCGGCTGTCTGATTTCCTTTTTCAGGCGGCCAGAGTGGTCAATTTTCGTTCGGGAAACCTCGAAAACCAGTGGCTGTCGACCCCGAATAATTGAAGATTTATTCTTCACGGAAATACCACTTTGGCAAAGCGTGGCTTCTGCTTTGAATTGACAGAATCAACGGCAGAGTTTTAAAGTAATCGTAGATGCTGTTTCGATTAAAAAACTTTTTAATATCTCTTTTTACTATTAAGTCAACGATCAGAGTAGCTATTGGTGTTCTGCTCGTTACCGCGGTACTAGGCGGAGCGATCTGGCAAGGATTGTACAACCGAGCCGAAGGCCCGTCCGGCGAAGACGGCGGTTACGGTGGCTATGACGGCGATGGCCCCGCCCCTCTAGCGCTCGACACCCTAGTCGTTTCCGTGCCGACAGCGGCTGGCGCCTGCGCTCCGCCGGAATCCCAGGCGCCGTTTAAATGTCAAACTGTGCTCGCCATAAATCCACCCTTTACAGCTGGTATTGTTACCAAAGTAAGGGACATGATTTATTCTGCTGAAAGCGCGTGTGAAGATGTAATTATTGAAAAATTAGGTAAACAAAAGCCACCGCCTGCTCCCAGCTACGAAATTGATATGTTAGGAGCAAAATGTAGCTACACTTTCCTCAGAGAGGGAACTCCTTCTCTGTCGAGACGCTCTTTTGATTATAAATGGAAACTAACATTGCCGTTAGCTTCAAAGGCGGCCAAGTCAGCGTATAAGGACGTGGCGAAAGATAATACCGAGAACGACCAATTAGACATCTCTGGTTTGGCTAAGGCTAAAGGTAATACTACTTTCACCTACGACGGTACTGGAAAAGTATGGACGAGGGACGCAATAGGAGGTTCCATGAAGGAACTGAAGTTGGATTTCGACGGAGCGATCGCTATGGAAATGCTCCAAAAAGAAGATCTAGGAGAATTTCTAACAAATTTGAACTCTCCAGACCAAAAATTAGTTGGCGGTTCTTGGACAATCCAGACTGATGGCACGGTCTACGCGCGAGTTAATTTCTCATACATTGGCACTGGGGTTACCCTTCTTGATCCGCCAAATGCAACGATAATCAAACAACTAGACTTCTGTCTTGCTTACTGCACTATTAACATTGGAGAACATCTTACTGCCGATCTGGAGAAAACGGGCTTAACTGATTATATCTCGGGCAAGGTAGCGACCAAACAAGATCATGTCGAAGCCTACAAAGGCAAGGGTGCATCGACAATAACTGACGGCAAACTTCTATCTTTAAAATGGGCCGACTTGGAGGTTGGCCGGAAGCATCATCTCGAGTACCAGACTGATCTTACTCGAAAATCTGGTAATGCCAACGGTTCCACGGAGTCAAAATGGAAGTACAATTTTCTTGAGGATGGTCAGGCAACTGTTTTGCCCTTGATCGGTAAATGGCCCGGCAAGGGAAACGCAATGACGGTATTGGATCGAGATCTTACTTGGAGTGAATGCGTCAGTCGCGTCGGACCGCCTAACAACCCGCCATCCCCCTGTCAAATCGTCAGTAACGGCACCGCCAACACCGCTAAAATGACCGAAAAACGGGAGGTTGAGAACGGCCTTCAAACATCGTTTACTCGAACCGGCACTGGCAACAACCTCACCTGCAGCGATGCTAATTGTGACATCTACAGCGGCATATACGACAGCGATATTGCCGAAATGAAAGTTACCAGCTCAACCCCGCCGCCGCCTAATGTCGACACGAGGTGGAGCCCTTGGTCGGGACTCGACCGCTACACCAACACTTATATGCCAGTATCCATCCCTGGACAATTTAAGGCAACTGACAACCAAGCCCTCGCGACAGTTATTAAATCCAAACCGATCGCCCAGTTGCCAACAAAGATCGTTGTCTTTAAGTCGTGGAATAATTTCGACGAACCAAAAGCCAGTCAAGATTACAATCGGGTTAAAAGTGAAGTCTTCGATAAAATTAAAGTCCTTAACCCAAACTTTCAACTGATTGAGCTTAGGACTGACTCCAAAGCAAGCATGATCGCCGCCCTAGAAAGCCTCCCGCCGGATACTAACTGGCTAGTTAATTTTGGTCACGGCGAGCCAACCGGTATCAAGGCTGGTTATTCAGATCTAGTTAGCTGGAGCACTATCAAGCTTTACTTGGAAAAGAAGCAAGTCAGATTAGATCTGTTTGCCGCCAATAGTTGTTACGCTGGCCACTCGCCGCTGGCCGAGACAGTCATCGGTTCACTAACGCCTGGTCGTTATGGCGACAATTATGTTGGGATAGGAGCTCACTTTAATGATTTGGTTGGAATCGTTAGTAATCACTACGCTCATAACATATGGAACTTAATCAAGGCTCTTAAACAGATTGCTGGCTGTAGTTAGGATGAAACGTCCAAAAGAGCTTCTGTCAAATTAGGGTAGCGGCCAGGCAAACTGAACGAGCCTTTCACCGACTAGAATATTCTAATCAACTTGGGCCGATTGGTCGGTATTTGAATCGGTTTTCCGACTACTTTTTTAAGTTGGCCCGTTAGTTAAACATGGGCGCCAACAAACCGGATATTATTTGGAAAATTAATAACCGACCAACGGACGGAAAGTAAACTAAAATCTCTTGATTTAATTAAAAACAACTGCTATACTGATGCCAACAATCAGGAGGATCAAATTTGAGGTGGCTCGTCGGCGTCGCGGTATCGAAAAAGTGTGCACCCCTCCCATCTTTTTCGATACCACCATGCTGGCGATTGCGACTTCCAGGTAAAGGACAGTCCTTCAGGTTGGAATGTGTTAGGATTCGGCGGGCCTGTTTTTTTCTCCCAAATTACGCTACTTTGGGAAAGCCGATGGAAGACCTCTTCAAAAAACCGACCGCCTTAGCTATCAGTATCGGCTCGATCGCCGTTCGCTTATTGCCCCATCCGGCCAATATGACACCGCTCGGCGCGACCGCCTTATTTGGTGGCGCCAAATTATCTCGACCGTGGAATTACTTAATACCGTTACTAGTTCTATTTTTAACTGATTTATTTTTGGGCTTTCACGGGACGATGCCCTATGTTTACGGCAGTTTTATTATCAGCGTGTTTTTAGCAGAAAGATTTCTCAAACAGTCCGTTACAGCCCAAAAGCTAGTTATCCTAGCCACCACTAACGCCCTTTTATTTTATTTGGTCACCAACTTCGGCGTTTGGCTGGAAGGCCGACTCTACCCACCAACAATGGCCGGATTAATCGAATCCTACGTTATGGGTTTGTCGTTTTTAGGCAATATGCTCGTCGGCGATCTTGGCTATTCTCTTGGGATATTTGGCCTCTACGCCTGGGCGGAAAAATGCCTCCCATTGGAGCGATTTGACAAGCGTCTGGCAAGTTGGTTTCTTAATTCTAGTAGCTAAATTAGGAGGAGGATTCTTGATGGTTAAAGAAGTGTCTTTTTTTGGTTTCGAAAAGAAACGGGGCAGTTGTTTGGACACAACCAATGGTTAAGGCAGAGGACGTAACGCTCTTGGACTTTTGGGCGGCGTGGTGCGGCCCGTGCAAAGTTATGAATCCGATTATCGAAGAGATTGAGCGGGACTTCGATGGTAAGGTTAAGGTAGTGAAAATTAACGTTGACGAATCAGAGAGCCAAAAAATGGTTGAACGTTACCAAGTCGGAGCAATGCCTACTTATATTATTGAACATAAGGGCGAGATCGTTAATTCTTACGTCGGCGCTCAAAGCAAAACTGTTTTAGTCAACGCTCTCAACCGCGCCCTGGCCTAAGTAAGACAAAAAAAACTTGTTAGGGGTCGCCGGTGATTGGCCGAAGTACACCAAAGATTTTGGCCTCTGTCAATCAGGAAAGGCCAAACAGAGCTCACAGCCGTGATCGAATTGGGATCGAGTGTGGGGCCAATCGGTCCGGGCAATAATTTCTTGGTGGGTGGCGAGGATGTCTTTTTCTAGGACGATAATTTCCTCGGCGTTAACTGTGAAAATCTCATCGGTAAATTTGCCAGCGTCATCAACGGAAGCTATCGCTAGCTCCCGGACGAGGAAAGGAAAGATTCGGTCGTGTTTAGCCAAGAGGGCATAAAAAACCAACTGGCGCTTGGTTTCACCGTCGGAATCTTTGGTTGTTCCTTCAATTTGGCCACGAGTTTTTGGTTTCGATCCAGTTTTATAGTCGATTACCCGCACGAACCGAGCGGCCGGATCAATCGGGTCAATTCGGTCAAATTTACCGGTCAGCCAAAGGTCATTGAGCAAAACATGATGGCTATAAAAACTATACTCGACGCCGACGGGCCGAAGCCAATCGGCCGATTTTTTCTCAAAATAATTCGCTAATGAGTCCGAGCCCTTTTTTAGCGTTCGCTCCAACTCTAAACCAGTCAAATCTTGTGAAATCGCTGCCCTAAAACCCTCAATCAACTGATCTCGACTTGGCTTAACTTTGGTTTGACTATATTGCTTGAAATAGAGCTCAAGCGCCTTATGGACAGCCGAGCCGTACTGGAGATTATAGCTCGGCGGTGACGGTAATTTGAGGATATTCCGGAGGAGATATTGGCGAGGACAAGTTTGATAGGCCCGGTAGTGGGTATAGGAAAAAGGCGATTGGTTGATTTTTTCCTTGATGTAGTTATTCTGTCGCTCGGTCAGGATAGTAGCCGAAACCGGCTGGAGTAAATTAGCCAATAATTCTTTAGTCGCCTGATTTGTCATGACGACTACAACTGATTTTAGACAATCATCGATTTCCGTTATAAATTGACTCGGTAGGGTGGCTCGACCGTCGTCGCAAGTTTCGCTCATAGTCAGAACTAATTCCTTTTTCGCCCTGGTCATCCCGACATAAAAAAGTCGTCTTTCATCTTCTTGCTGATTTTCCCGCCAATTTTTTACCTCGGCAATTTGGCTTGGCAACTTGATTATCGATCGGTTGGCTCGCTCCCTCCAGGAATCGGCGCCGACATTAGCCATAATAACCGTCTCGAACTCCAGCCCCTTGGCGCCGTGAACGGTCATAACCTTTACCCCAAGCGACTCGGGAGTCGCTCGTCTGACGGGAATAGCCAGCCGGTAATCTTGAAGTAATTGCCAATACTCTACCAACCCCTTGACGCCAATCCCAGGTTGACGAGCTAATAAGTGTTTCGCTCTGTCCAGGAAAGCGTGAATAATTTCTAAACGGTCAAGGCCACGATTGTCACGACGGTCCATTGTCAGAGAGCATTGGCTAACAATCATCAACATTAACTCGATGAGGTTAAGCGATTTTTGCCTGACGATTAATTGGCGCAATCGGCTGGCGGCTTGACTAACAGCCGGCAGGCGTCTCTGGCTGATTAGCCCGTCGAGTAACGGTCGGTTTGGTCGACGATTTTTTAGGGCTTCGGCAATTTCGATCGCCGTCACCTCTTGCTCAAGGTAGGGGAGGGCGGCCAAAACTCGGTAACTGTTTGTTGGTTCGTTAACGGCTCGCAAAATATTCAGAAGCCCGCGAATAATCGGTTCGGCCAATAAATCGGCCGACTGCGCTCCGGCCACTGCTAAGCCGAGCGTTTCGGCGACCGAGCGCCAGTCCCGAACCTCTGAATTTGTCCGGAGTAAAACGGCAATTTGGCCGGGATCTTGTCCGTCCCGCAGCCGCTGGCGGCAGGACTCGACGATGCCAGCGTATTCGGCTTGGCGGGAGGGGTATAACATCAATTTCGGTTGGCTGACCAAAATTGAATCGGCTTGAAGGTCAGTCTCAATTTTCAAGTAAGAGGAGAGTTGTTGTTGGTTATTGGCAATTAATTTACTGGCGCAATCGATGACTAATTTTGGGTTTCGGTAGTTTTTCTTCAAGCTTATAATTTTAATGTCAGGATAATACTTAGCAAAATGAAGCATATTGGCAACCGAGGCGCCTTGAAAGCGATAGATCGCTTGTTTGTCATCGCCGACCACAAAAAGATTGGGAGTAGTGAAAAAATCGGCTAAGGCCTCGACCAAGACATTTTGGGCGTTGTTGGTATCCTGATACTCGTCAACCAAAATATACTGATAGCGCTCCTGAAGATATTGTTTGATCTCCGGCTTAGTTGATAACGACTGATAGACGAAGAGGATCATATCATCGTAATCGTAGAGTTGATGCTCGGTCAGATGACTCTGATAGGCTCGGAAGACTAGAGCAAGTTCTTCTAATATTTCCGCCTGACGTTTGGCCGTCGCCTCCGCCGTCTTTGTCGTTTTATCTGATTTGGCCGGGAGAGTCGATGGAGCTAACTTTTGGAGTTGATCGGGAGAGACGGCTTCTTGTTTGAGAGTTTTGATGGCCGAGATAATCGCCTCAATGTGGCGATTGGGGACGCGAGCGGGGCGGATCAGATTTAGTCCGGGCAGAGTCTGAATAATTTTGTCAACGATTTGGCGGGTCTCCAGTTCGTCCAGATTGCTGGTAGTGGCCGGCAGTTCAAAGGCGTAGGGGAAAGTGCTAATCACCTCGTTACAAAAACTATGGAAAGTTGCCACCGTCACTTGGTAGGCATCCGGGCCGATAATGTCAACCAAGCGCTCTTGGAGAGCCGTTACCCCGGCCTCGGTGAATGTCAGGGCCAAAATATTGCGAGAGGATACCTGGGTTTTAAACAGAATCTGGGCTATCCGCAGGGCAACGACTTGGGTTTTGCCGGTGCCCGGTCCAGCTATAACCATAACTGGACCCTCAATCGTTTCGACGGCTTGTTTTTGCTCGGAATTAAGTTTGTCAAATTCGCGGGCAAATTTTTCAGAGTACATTGAGAAATAGAGTACCGGTTTGAGCCCATTTTGAAAAGAGAAAAACCGCTCGCCAACCCCTTGACAATTAAGTCAAAAAAGAGGACGATGCTTTTGTTGATAGAGGCAAATCGGACCAGCCTCTTGAAATGACACCGCTAAGTATACTGCTGACAGAAAGGCAGGCCGGCGGTTGTGATAGGGGTTTAGCCGACCCATTTAATTAATAATAGGCAGGGTCCGGCCGGAACTGTCGATGAGGAAAGAGCGAGGAGTAGCTCAATCTCTGTCGAGTCGCTTGGCAACAAGCGCTTGAAGCCAACGCGACTATCCGACTATCGGACCGTTTCGGTAACTCCGGTCTCCCACAATCGAGACCCGGTAGAGGTTTAGGTCAGCGGCCAGAGGGTACTGACCGCAACGATTGTGCCAACCCAACTCCGGGAAGTCGTCCCCGGGCTCCGAAAACAACAAAAAACAACAAGGAGCGGAGCAGAACACCACAACTGCTCGAGACGACAATCAGCCCCACTAATGATCTCCGGATCGGCGGTGGGGCTATTACTATATCACGACTTACGGACTGCAGGGAGTAAGCCGTGATAAGACGACGTGATATTAAACCTATCAATCCAACATAACTGCGTAAGTCGGGTATATAATAAGGAAAATGCTACCCTCTCTAGTTACTGAAAATGCCGAATACTATGTAATTGACAAACCAGCCGGTTTGGCCGTCGAGCCGGTTGCTCACTATCCGACGGTTAGCCAGTGGCTAATTGACGCCGGTAAAATTAAGCCAAGTGATTGGCCGAGCGAGGCCAGATTGGGAGTGGTTCACCGGTTGGATGTTGAGACATCGGGCATTTTGGTTTGGGCGAAAAATTCCGACAGCCAATTCAAGCTAAAACAGCTCTGGCAGGGGAGAGCGGTCGAAAAAACTTATCTGGGTTTGGCGATAGGGGAGTTGCCTAAAGTTGGGGCGATCGAGTTGCCAATTAAGCGCGATAACCGGAAAGACAGGCAAGTTGTCGCCGTCCTCTTCGACCCGAAAGCTCGTCCGGCGATCACTAAATTTCGTCGCCTCCAGACGGCCAATATCGGCAAGGATGTAGTCAGTTTCTTCGAGGCCAAGCCAATTACCGGTCGGACTCACCAAATTCGAGTCCATTTTCAGCACCTCGGCCATCCCGTCATCGGCGACAAACTTTACGGCAATAAAGCCAGTCGTGCCGTCGCCAGCCAGTTAAAACTTGATCGTCACTTCCTCCACGCCGCCGAACTCAAGTTAACTTGGCAAGGAAAGGTTTTGACATATGTCAGCCCGCTACCAGAAGAATTAGCCAACATATTGGAACGATTAGGTCTTGACGTCGAGCAGAATTAGGGCTAAGTTAGCCACAGTTAGCTAGATGGACATCAATCTTGAAGGAGTTGGGTATGCTCGACATCCGGTGGCCACGGTGGTGGCTCGGGATGATGATCGTCATCGTTCCGCTTAGTTTTTTTGAGCTTGGAGTACTTCTAGTCGCACTTTACCCGGAGCTACCAGTTGTCTTGCCCCTATGGGTAAAGATATTTCTCATCTCTGGCGCGGCTCTGGTATTGGTAGGTCAGCTGATCCTAATGGGAATCGGCCTCGCTGTTGCCATTAACTTGTTACTTTTAGCGACTACGCCTCACCCAGAGGTAGCTGAACGGGACGAGTATAGAATTGAAGTTCTCCGGTAATTTAGGGCGATTAAACGCTCTGGTCACAATGGTCATTCGGGCTGACATCAGTTGATGATCGGCCCTTCTGTTTAATAATTATGCCAAACCTGTAAAATAGGAAAATGCGTCAGGGAATAATTCTTGCTGGTGGGGTCGGCACCCGGCTCTGGCCGGTCTCGCGTCGTCAGTCGCCGAAGCAATTTCAAACTTTTTTGGGCAAGAAAACCATGCTTCAGCAAACTTATGATCGGGCTAGCAAGCTGGTTGGTAAGGACAATGTTTGGTTGGTAACGATCAAGGATCATCAAGCCCAAACGCGAGAACAACTGCCAAAGTTAAATCCTACCCATATTATTGGCGAACCTTCTGGCCGTAATACCGCCGCCGCGATTTGTTTGGCTAGCCAAACAATTCTCGCCACCGATGCCAGTGCCGTTTTGGCAATTTTTCCATCGGATCATTATATTGGCCGACCAAAAGATTTTCATCAAATCTGCAAAGATGCCCTTGCCTTCTGCGACCGTCACCGAGATTATTTAGTAACCCTTGGAATTGAAGCGACGGAACCGAATATCGGTTACGGCTATATTGAACTTGGCCAACCGATTGCCGATGAAAAAGATTGTTTTGTCAGCGTCAAACGCTTTCACGAAAAGCCCGATCTTAAAACCGCCCGGCGCTTTGTCAGAAGCGGCCAGTTTTTATGGAATTCTGGTTGTTTCTTTGCTCGAGCCGAAACCTTAAATCAATTATTCGACCGACACGCGCCCCAAACAAGCGCTAAAGTTAGGGAGTACCTAAAGACAAAAAATCCCAAAATTTATCAGTCTATTGAGAGAGAATCATTTGACAGCGCTGTCGTCGAAAAAGCCCGCCAGCGGGCAGTTATGCCAGCTAGTGTCGAGTGGAGCGATTTGGGTAACTGGGAGGCGCTCTATCAAATCTTGTTAGCAAAAAGTGACACTAGTAATATCGTCGTCGGCCAACATCAAGGGATTAACTCAGAAAATTCGCTCATTATCGGCCGTCATAAGCTGATCGCCACTGTTGGCATTAAAGACGCCGTTATTATTGAAACCGACGAAGCGATTTTAATTTGCCAACGCGACGCTGTTCAAGACGTTAAAAAACTGGTAGAAAAGTTAGATGAGCTGGGACATGATAAATACCTATAGTCGGCGGGATACGCCTCGTAAAGCTCGCGGAATGTATCCCGCTCGCTATAAATGATCCGAAATTCAAAGCGCAAAATTCAAAATATTCGAAATAATGAATCGTAGTTTTTGGGTTGGACTACTCCTGATTTTGGCCATTATCGGACTGTTCGGTTATATTGCCCACCCAACTACAGAGAATTTCTTAGGTCGTAATTTACCGGTTCGTCAAGGGCTAGATTTGCAAGGCGGTGTTCGTCTAGCCTACGAACTCGACCTTTCCAAAACCGCCGAGAGCGAAAGATCTAATGCCATTGAGTCAACTCGTCAAGTAATCGAGCGACGCGTCAACAGCACTGGTGTCGCCGAGCCGTTAATTCAACCAGCCAAAGTCGGGACGACTAACACCGTTGTCGTTGAGCTACCGGGTATTACCGATGTTCAGCAAGCGATCAACTTGATCGGTCAGACCGCTCAACTGGAATTCAGAGAGTTGGATCTGTCGTCCAGCCCAGATGATCCGAAGTGGTTACCAACCAATCTTTCCGGTAAACAGCTCAAGCGCGCTTCGGTCACTTTTGACCAAACAACTAACGCTCCTCAAGTCGGGCTTCAATTCAACGACGATGGCAAACTATTGTTTGGCGAGATCACCGGCCGTAATGTCGGCAAACAAGTGGCGATATTTCTTGACGAACAAATCCTGTCGGCGCCAACAGTTCAGCAAAAAATCGATACTGGTGACGCTATAATTACCGGCCAATTTACCATTCTGGAGGTAAAGGAGCTGGTCAGTCTGCTCAACGCCGGCGCGCTCGACGTCCCAATTAAATTAATTGAACAGCATACCGTTGGCGCGACACTTGGTGTCGATTCGGTCAAAAATTCGCTGGTGGCCGGATTGGTTGGCTTAATTCTCGTCGGCCTATTTATGATTTTCAACTATCGGCTAGCTGGACTAATCGCCGTCTTAGCCTTGACTAGTTATGGCCTAATTACTCTGGCGCTGTTCAAAATTATTCCGGTCACTCTAACGCTGGCTGGCCTTGCAGGCTTTATTCTATCGATCGGGATGGCAGTTGACGCCAATATTCTAATTTTTGAACGATTACGCGAGGAAATCAGAGAGGGGAAAGGGCTGAAAATTGCCCTAGAAGAGGCCTTCCGGCGAGCTTGGCCGTCGGTTCGCGATTCCAACGCCTCGACAATTATTACTTGCGTCATTTTGTATTACACTACCACCGGCTCGGTCAGGGGATTTGCCTTTACTTTGGCGCTTGGCGTGATCGTCTCACTCTTCAGCTCGATTACCGCTAGCCGAGTATTCTTAAGAATTTTAACGATGTTTAAAATAGGGGAGAGGCAGTTAGAAAAAATCTAATGATAGAACCATACTTATTTTTAGGACCAAGGAAAAAACTTTGGTTTAGTATTTCGATCGCCTTATTTGTGATTGGTTTGGCATTTTTGGCAATTTGGAAGTTACCGCTCGGAATCGATTTCAAAGGTGGAGCCCAAATGGATTTAGCGTTTGAAAAACCAGTCGGGGAGAGCGAGTTAAGAGAGAAGGTCGCTGGCTATTCAGGCGTCAACGGGTTAGTGGTGACTAAAACTGACCAATCAACCCTGACTCTGCGTTTGCTACCAATTACCGATGTCCAGCATCAGGAGATTATCAAAAAAGTTGGCGAGGACTTTGGCCAAGTCAGCGAAAAACAGTATCAACTGGTTGGACCGAGCGTCAGTCGAGACTTAACCCGAAAGGCAATTATCGCCGTCATCTTGGCCTCAATTTTTATTGTCCTTTACCTCGCTTATTCGTTTCGGGCCGTCACTTATCCCGCTTCATCGTGGCGCTTTGGAGTGGTGGCGGTGGTTGCTTTGTTACACGACTTAGTGATTACGGTCGGGGTTTTCTCGATCTTGGCCCATTTCTTTGGCTTTGAAGTTGACGCCTCGTTTATCACCGCTCTTTTAACGGTGATGGGCTTTTCCGTTCACGACACGATCGTCGTTTTTGATCGAGTCCGAGAAAATCTCCTTCATCACAAAGGCGAGGCCGGCGGATTTGAGACGATTGCCGATATGTCTTTATCTCAAACCTTGAACCGATCGATTGCCACCAGTTTAACGGTCGTATTTACCCTGACCGCTCTGACGATCCTGGGCGGCGAGAGCATCAGGGGCTTTGTCGTCACTCTGCTGGTCGGTATTGTCATTGGAACCTACTCATCGATCTTCACCGCCACGCCGCTCTTAGTTGTCTGGCAGAATCGGGTCGAACGACGCGGTCAATAATCACCTCCACCCTTTGACTTTTTTATAAAAGACTTTATAATAGCAGCAAGCACCTGAAAAGTTGTAAATCTCCGAGAGGGAGGCATGACCGTGGAGACTGTTGTTACTGCTTTCGGTCGGATTGTCATCAGCCCAGATAATTTCCGGACCGAGCTTTGGGCGTTTAGGCATCTGGTTCGGCCCGGAGAGCATCGTGTATTCGTCCCGCCCTCCTTACTAACACCGGAGGGAATCTGGTACGATCCCCGAGAGAAAGCGGTGGTAATTCCGTTGCAACTTCCTGATCTACAGAAGAGAGCGGGGGATTACATAGCGTACAAGGGCGATGGCACCTTCTACGCTCGGACTGATCGTTCTGGGGATGACCCAGTCGGGGAGAAAGAGATAGACTTACCCGATTGGTTCAAAAGAGGTCTCCGCCGCGTAGCAATCGACATTCGTTCCGACAAGAACAATAGCGTCGTTTGTTATGACTGGGTGGGAGATCCATTGGTCAGGCTGGCAATCAGGATGACCGGACTTGAGCCAGGGGAAGTGTCAGATACAAAGACATTCCTCGATCAGGTCACGCAGTGCTTTTGCGATTCAGCTTCGTAGACAGGAGCACGTTTACCGGCCCGCGGGGAAGTAACCCTGCGGGCCATTTCTTTACCAAAGACGACTGTTTGATCGCAAGGCGCCGAAGAATTTACGACGGGTGAGAAGGGGGGACTCGAATGGCATTTCTCGCATGTACCACATTCGTACAATCCGTACATTTCATCCGCCAAAGAGCAAGATTGTTCAATCATACCACGTCCTTCAAATATGGAATAGCCTGGCGAATCATTGATCCGCCAGGCTTCAGGAGTTATTAGGACGGTCGGAGATGAGCGTCAAGGCCTGATCGTCCTGGGAAGGGAAGTGGCCAAACAGATGCATCACGGCCGTACCCAGAATGATCACTATTCCCAAGCAAATCAATCCGACAAGAACTGCCCAGATCAGCAAAACATAGCCCAGTAAGGAACGAAGCACCTTTGACCTCCTTGACCGAAAGGGCAAGATGGCCACAGTGTATCACAACCCTAATCGGTCTTGCTCTAGATTGGCATTCCTTGTCGCACAATGTATATTGTGCGACATAAGACGGAAAGGTAGGGGAAAAGTTTCTAAAAGTCGTTCTTCGGAGGGCTAGCCCAAAGAGGGCCAATTTCAGTAAGTAACGCCATCTCTCCCCTGGAACTAGGTAGGGGAAATGGGGAAATAAAAAATTAAATTAAGGCTATTCCCCGTTCGAAGAGGGGATGTCGCTGACAGAGCTTCGCTATATGTCATTAACGGATTTCGTCTAAAGGCGTCAGATCCTGGTCGTTAGCGCTCTTAACCAGCTCGTTAGTTGGCTCCATTTGGACACTAATACCTAGGCGTTCAGCGTCGTCCCATGATATTAAATGGTCATTTTCCAAGGCCCCTCCCCCGCTCTCGGAGTTACTGTCTGTATTGATTTGCCTGGTTATTCCCCCGCTTCGGTATTTTTGGTCTGTCAGCGAGGATGGGGATGATTGTCCGTCAGACGAAAATTCTTCTGATTTTTTCTCATTTTTGAGGGTTGAAATTTGATTTTTGAGATTATCTTCCACTCCCCCACTCTCTTTTGTTACGGCATACCATGACCGGTCGAATCTGTCTTTGATTATTTCCGTCTTCATACCAGCCGGTAGCGGATCTCGACCCGGCTCTTTGGCAACTAAGGGGTTTTCTTCGCCCTCTCCCCCGCTTTTCTCTTCAGATGATTGATCTTTTTTTTCTTGACCCTCTCCCCTACTTTTCTCCCCTGGCTTCTCATTTTTTACTTGTTCAAAAGCGTCTGGTCTAGTTTTGAGTTCCTGGTACGGTTGGGGAATCGGTTGCTTTGACGGATCGTTTAAATTAATCGGGCTTGACCACTCGGTGATGTAATCTTCGACCTCCTCAACTGGTCGTGAGTACATTCTACGGCTGTTGGCAACTATTTGATCGACGAGGTTAGTTTTCTCCAAGCGGGGCGGTAGAGTTCCGGCCGAAAAAGCTGGCTCGGTGACGCCATCGATAGCCATTTTTAGATAAATCTGATAGTTGTCTAGGTTAACTAAATCGTTGGCGTCAAAAACCGGTTCGTACTCCTTAACTAGGGCATCGGCGTCCTGGGCGCCAACTCGAAAACTGATCAACGTCCCGACGTTACCGAAAACGGCGCTGGCAACGCTTTCCGGCATTTGGGCGGTGTATTGGTTGGCCATGGCTAAATTAAGACGATATTTTCGCGCTTCAGACAAAATTGTCGCGAACGATTCGGTCGCGAAATTCTGAAACTCATCAACGTATAAATAAAAATCGCGCCGCATGTCTTCGGCTACATTAACTCGTCCCATTGCCGCCAGCTGAATCTTGGTAATCAGCATCGCGCCGAGCAGAGCCGAGTTGTCTTCGCCGATTTTTCCGATCGACAAGTCGGCAAGGAGAATCTTACCCTCATCCATAATTTGACGAATATCAATAGTCGATTTGGGCTGGCCGACGATATTACGAATAGTTGAAGCCGACAGAAATTGACCGACCTTATTTTGAATCGGGGCGATTGCCTCGGTTCGAAATTTTGGCTCGTACTTTTCAAACTCGTTAATAAAGAAATCGCGAATAACCGGATCTTTGACTTCATTTAAGACCATTCGTCGGTAAGCGTTGTCGGTTAAGATGCGCATAATGCCCATAAAAGTGGAACTAGGATATTCCAAGAGCGCCAGGATGACATTGCGTAAAATGTATTCCAACCGCGGGCCCCAGGAGACTTCGCCGAAAATTTTCTCCATAATGCCAACCACTCCGGAAGCAACAATATTTTTCTGCTCCGGGTCAACATTTTCTAATAAGTTAAAGCCAACCGGGTGCTCGTGATCGGCCGGATTAAAATAAATGACATCTTGAACGCGATTCTCGGGAATAAATTCTAAAACATGTTCAATGAGCGAACCGTGCGGATCGACAACGGCCATTCCTCGTCCCTCATTAATATCGTCGATTATCATGTTTTCCATCAACGTTGATTTACCGGTACCGGTTTTACCGATGATATACATATGCAAGCGACGATCCTGGCGCTTAATGCCAAATTTTTGGACAAGGTTGCGAAAGTTGGTCTGGCCAAAAACGGTTAATTCGTCGGCCGGCACGGTATTAAGAATCGGCAAGTTAGCCGGCGGCTCGCCTTTTTTTGAACCTGCCCAAGCGATTGTTGGCGTTGCCACCGTTTCCGACGGATAATGATAGATCGAGGCCAATTCGGTGATATTAAAAATCATTGAAGTCTCGCCAAAACTTCTCGACGTGAATAGCTGATGGGCTTGCCGATCGCTGGTGATGTCTTTAGCAATAAAGGCATTGAGATTGATTGTATTGAATTGCTTGAAGGCGCCGACGACCTGCTCGAGTTTAGCCCGAGCCGAAAACTCGTCGGTACCGGCGGTCAAAATTCGAATGTTGGCGGCGAAACCGAGCTTGGTAATCTTCTCTTCAATCGCCTTAATCGCCGCTGATTCGGGGCTGTCTTTATCGTCTTTTTTCTTCTCCTCTTTCTTTTTCTCCTCAACCGGTGGGCCAATAACGGTGTGTTTAGTCAGTTCAAAGATGAAAGTTTTAAGCTCGGTTTTTACCAATTGGCCTAATCCGAGCGACTTGAACTGATCTTTAAGTTTCTTTATTTCTGTCTTGCCCAGTTCTTGCCAATCGTCGTCGATTGGTTTAATTAAGACCTGCATCCAAATTTCCTCCTGATCATTGACCGAGGAAAGGGCGCCGGTAATTGACGACAGTGGGTCAACTTCAAAGTTTTGAAAAGTTTTAATTGGAAAAGCGGTTGGTTTTTTCAGATCTAGCTCGGTGGCGGCGAGATGTTTTTCTTCACCCAAGTGGGTGTAGTCATTGTCTGGCGAGACCTCTTTTATTTCAACCGTTGGGTATTGGGCGAAAATTTGGCTAGAAACAAAATCGCGTAATTCTGTCGGCACATAGGTGTAGAAATTGATCGTTTTCTGTTTGGAGACAATCTCAAAGCTGAGGTGGGGTTGTCTATCAGTTCCAGATCGAAAAATGCCGTGGAGAGCCGCGAACATCTGTTCGGCCGCTTGGGGAGTTCGCTCGTTATTTTTCGGCACGGAAATACAAAGGAGAGTGTAAGCCGACGGCTCCTCCCAATTAATCTTCCGGCGAAAGCTGGCCGCTCGATACCAAAGCATCACTGCTCCGAGGAGGAAAAAGGCGGTGAAAATCAGGTTAATTATCGAGATATTCATGTTCTGATATTAACTGGCTCGGCAACTGTTGAGTATTTGACTGGTGGTTTGGCGTATTTAGCTCGAGTCGCTTTCTTCAGCCAATCGGCCATTTCGCTTGTGCCGGCGTTGGGACTTTTAAGACCCGAGAGCGAGAACGGCTTGGTCGGCGTCAAATCAATCAGTAGTTTAACATAGGCTTGGAAGCGATCAAGATTGGTTAGGTCTTCGATGGTTAATCCGGGCATTTCTTTAACTAAAAAATCGCCGTCCTCGGCGCCGATTCGATAAGTTATTAACGTCCCGACGTTACCGATGACGGCATCGCGGATGTGTTCGGTCAGCTGGGCGAAGTATTGATTGGTGATGTTAAGGTTGAGCCGATACTTCCGAGCTTCGGCCAAAATGGTCGCGAAAGTGTCGGTGGTGAAGTTCTGAAACTCGTCGACGTATAGATAGAAATCTTTTCTTTGCTCTTCGGGAATATTAGCTCGACTAAAAGCCGCGACCTGGATTTTTGAAACTAAAATTAGCCCCAGAAGATTGGAGTTAGTCTCGCCGATTTTACCTTTAGCTAAATTAACAAACAAAATCTTGCCTGAATCCATTATTTGTCGCAAGTCAAATGAGCTTTTTGTTTGACCGATAATATTGCGCATTAAATCATTAGTCATAAATCGACCGAATTTGGAGATGAAGTAGTTATACATCTCCGACTTGTGAAAATCGGCAGTTTTGGCCAGTTGCTGTTCCCAAAATGATTTGACAACTGGGTCACTAACCAAAGAGACCGATTGGTCGCGAAAAGCGTCGTCGGTAAACAGACGCGGCAAATCGATTAAGCTACCACCTTCGGGACGACTCATGACTGTCAAGGCGGCGTTACGAGCCCAATGCTCCCACTGCGGACCAACAATCCCCGTCCGATTGGGATCAAAGAGTTTGTAGAAAATTTCAATTACTTCTTGAATTAAGAAGTCTTTTTCTTCTGGCTTGGTGTACTCTAGTAAATTTAATCCGAGCGGATATTTGGTGTCAGAAGGATCAAACAAGATGACGTCGTTGGCGCGACTTGTCGGGACTTTTTTTAACAACGATTCAATGGCGTCGCCGAGCGGATCGATAAAACAGAGACCTTTGCCGTTGTGCATATCTTGTTCGATCATCGTCTCAAAGAGCGTTGTTTTGCCGGTTCCAGTTTTACCGATCATAAAGATGTGGCGGCGGCGATCTTCCTCCTGGAGTCTGACTAACTTTTTCTCGCCCCGATAATTGCTTTCGCCGATTACCACCCCTTCGGTCGGCAGATGAGCCGGAGCTGGCAGGATTTTAGCCAAGACCCACTTCAGTCCTGGTGTTTCGGTATGTCGGTTAGGAAAATGATAAAAACTCGACAGCTCTTCGACATTCAAAATCATCTTTGGCGCCCCAGAAAACAGTCGCAACAAAAAGTCACGAGCAATTCTTTTTTGTTCAACTTTACGATATTTCAAACTGTTTAACTGGGGCCAGTAGAACTGGGAAAAAGCGCTGATTAACGCCTTGGAATTTTCCTCGGCCGTGGACGATGAGTCACCAGTCGCTAGAACTCGAATAATTGTTTCAAACCCGGTTTTGTTACTTTTTTCTTGGAGGGCTTTAAGCAGATCTTCTTGGGCTGGTGAGCGTTGTTTGTAACTCGAAGACTCTTCGGGTTTAGGAGTTTTCAGCGCTTCGCTAAGCGTACCGATAATTCGGAAAGTACCAGTTCGATTAACGAGGTGCATTTTATTGGCGACGACCTGTCCGCTAGCAATAGCAGTATGGATTCGCCAGTTATCGCTAATCGGTCGAATCAGCATTTGGATGACGGCTGTTCCTGAACCCTGCAATTTGGTCAAAGCTGTCGTTAGGGTGTTGAGTGGATCGGCCTCTAAGTACTGATAGGTCTTCAAGGGCAAAACAAAGTTCTTGCTCTGCTCGAAAACCACCCCCGCGATATTTGGCTGTTCTTTGGTAAATATTTTCGGCGGCAGGCCGATGTTAATCTGGGCCTGCTGGAAAAAACTATGGACTTGACGTTCAACGATTGTTTTAATCCGCTTCGGACAGATAATAGCAAAGGTTATCACCCCACCGACCGAATAAATTTCAAAACTGACGTGCGCCGGAGTTGAAAACAGCCAGTCGATAAAATGTCGCTGGTGAATAATCGTCGTTAAGGCCGAGTAAAACTGTTCCATCGGCTCGATCAATCCCTTGAAATCCTTGACCGGCGCGGCGGCGGCGTGCGGATCGGCGCTAGCCTCTTTCGGTAACGACACTAATAGACAAACCAATGTGTTAACGTCCCCGAGCGTGTCCTTTTTTTGCCAATGACGGAAAAACCACATCAACCCAAGCGGAATAATCACGATTAAGCCCAAAATAATGTAGATAAGATAAATCGGTAAAAAATCAGTCATTAATTTTTTCTCCGGCTTCAATGATACTCTCAACTCTATTTTGAATTTCGACTAGGTCGCCACCGTCAGGAATTGTCGAAAAATTAACCGCCTCGCTCGAGGTCTTGATGTCTGGCTCAAAAGTCGGTTTTGATGCTGGGGATTCTGGCCGATTATCGACTTCGGCGGGCGGTGGAATTGCCAGTTCTGGTTGATTATTAGAAAATTGATCGCCCGCTGAAAAATCCGGCGCCTCTTCCGGCTCGGGCTTCTCGACTGGGAATCTTGGCTCTACTCCCCTCTCCACCATCAGATAAATATACCAGAAATTAGGAAAACTAAGCCAGATATTTTTTGAAGCGATTAGCAAAGCTGCCATTGGTGATTGAGGAGCGAATTTGGCCAAACGGATGTTCTCTTGCCGCCGATTTGTTGGCTAAGTCCTCTCCTCGCCTGGCCGCTCACCGATTAGTCCGGCTGTGTCTTCGGTACTCTCAACCAGCGGACGGGGTCGTTCGCTCATAGACTGATAATACCATTGATTATTACAAGGGCTGGTACTACTAGCATCTCCACCGACTTGACAACATTCTAGGGGTGGTCAGAGTGATGATAAGCATGGGTCGGTTAAAACAATTCTTCGTCGCGGTTTTTGCCACCAGATCAGTTGTGAGAGTGAGCGTTGGCGTTTTACTGGTGGCCGCGGTTTTAGGAATAGCCGTTTGGCAAGGGTTGATTAACCGCGCCGAGGGTCCGTCCCCAGACGGAGGTGGCACTGGTTATGTCAGGCAAGACCCAACAGCATTGGTTGTGGAGATGCCAACCGCCGCTGGCGCCTGCGCGCCGCCGGAATCCCTAGCGCCATTTACATGCCCAATTATTGGAGGAGGGGATACCGGTATGCTATCGGTGATAGCGGAGAAGATAATGAAGGATATAAGCGAAACATTCCTGCAATATTGTATAGAGAAAGTAAAGAAAAAACTGAAAGCACCTCCGCCGGATGCCAGTTATGAAATCGGATTCTTGGGAGGAAGGTGTTTATTAACCCTTACTGGCAACCCCAAAATTGGCGACAAGTTCATCAGGTACACATATAAATATAAGACAACTGTGCCGCTAAACTCAAAGGCGGCTAAATCAGCTTACACTGACTCATGGTTTGGCGTTATAACTGAAAATACCTCAACTGATCGGTTTGACTTGTCCGGCTCGGCAACACTTGTAGGTAAGATTATATTTGAGTACAGCATTGAAGAGGGATCCTGGAAAACAAAAGGTTTCCAAGATTATGGTAAAAAAAGGTTTTTTCTGGACTTTGATGGAGCAGTTGCAATGGATATGAAGGGAACCGATCAACTGGATTTCTTAATTTATGATACCCCAGACTTGGAATCGCTACCTGGTGGGAGCTGGTACATCGAAACAAGTGGCCAAGTCTACTCTCGAATCAACTTTACGTTTAGAATCGATTTTCCTGACTATCCAGTTTCTGAAAAGAAAGTAACGAGTGTGATTAAACAAATGGATTTCTGTCCGAACTATTGCACTATTAACTTAAAGGAATATCAGGATGTCGCGTTTAATAAAACGGGGATAAGTGACAATATTAAAGGTAGGGTGGGCACTAAGCAGTTTCACACCGAGGTCTACAAAGGCAAGGGTGTCGCGACAATAGCCAACAACACAGCACAAATAAAATGGGCCGATCTGCAAGTTGACCGGAAGCATCATGTCGAGTACCAGACCGACCTTGCCCATAAAAGTGGTAATACCGGTGGGTCTACGGAGGAAAAGTGGCAGTACAATTTTCTTGAAGACGGCTCGGCAACTGTATGGCCAATCGTTGGCAAATGGCCCGGCAAGGGAACGGCGATGACGGTCTTAGACAGTGATGTTACTTGGGCAACTTGCGTCACGAAACCGGCCATCCCGCCGAACCTAGCTACTTGTGAACCAATCAGCAACGGAACAGCTAATCAGGCTAAGTTTACCGAGAAACGAGATATTGTTGACGGTAAAGAAGCCTCATTCATTAGAAGTGGCTCCGGCGCCAACTTAGTCTGCGACCAAGGATGTCGAAGCTATAGCGGAGTATACAATAATGAAAACAGCGAGATGCTGGTCCAGAGCGCCACGACCGCATCGATGATCGGTCAGAGGATCAGTCCTTGGCAGAATATTAATCGGCTCCATAAAGATACCTATATGCTTGTGACGGCAGTCCCCGGGCGATTTAAGGCAACCGACGACAAAGCCCTCTCGACGGTGATCAGCTCTAAACCGATTAAGCAGTTGCCAGATAAAATTGTTGT
>CAYIGA010000008.1:0-27801 GCA_964362925.1 uncultured Candidatus Saccharibacteria bacterium
AGTCATTGGCTCGCCCGCTACGCGGGCTCGCCAGCCGGTTTTCGGGGAAATTTCAAGCCGTTTTGAATTCAGTATAAAGTTCGAGCCGACATTTTTAAGAAATGCGCCAAATTAAAAACTGCCTAAACTAATTCTGTGAATTCCAGAGGATTTGCTCTTAAATATCCCACTCCTTATTTTCGCGGCGTTGGTCTTGACAGGCAATCCCCATAACAAATATTGACACGAGTTCAAGTTCAAGTTAAACTTAAACTATGAGAACAGTCTCTGCCAAAGAGCTACGAGATAATTTAGAAGTTTATGTCAACTTGGCTCGCCGTGGCGAGTCTGTTGAGGTAACTTATCGCTCCAAGCCGGCTTTTACTATCCAGCCAAATAAAACCAGTGCCGTTCCAATGCCGGGCACAAAATTAGCCACTCGCCAGTTCTTGAAGAAAGCTGAACTTCTGCGCTCTTTGGCTGGCTCTCGCGTCAAGTCGAATAAAGACCGGCCCGACAAGAAAATCTACTACCAAGATATGGCCAAAAAATATGGCCTCGAATGATCCCCTAGTATTCATTGACGCTAGTTTCTTGTTGGATGTAATCCTGCCAAATCGCCGACGCTACGAGTTGGCCAAGAAGTTTCTAGCCAAGGAGCCCAGTTTAGCAATTTCCTCGCTAAGTGTTCACCTGGCTGTCCACTTTGGCAAGAAATATTCGCTTAGTCCGAGTGATGTCAGAAATACCCTGGCGGAACTTAAAATACTGCCGATAGACGCCACCACAGTTAACTGGGCGTTCGAACATATGATCGGTGGCGACTATGAAGACGCCTTACAGGTAGCTTGCGCGGTTCTGGGAGAGTGTCAGGAATTTGTGACTTTTGATCGTTCGCTAGCCAAAAACTACAGCCGATTTATTAAAGTAGTAGTTCCTCGTTGAACCCTAATCCTTCCCCTGCCACCCGTCGACCTGCCCGCCGACTCGGCCTTCGTAGCCTAAGCTCCTTCGGCGAAGGAGGCAGTTTCACTCCAGGCCGAGCCCAGCCAGTTCCGTTCGCCCGCCAGTCGAATTCGCTCCAGGCGATTGCGGGCAGGGATTATCTCAAACAGACCTCGCCAAGAATTGGAAATTCGTTTTTGAACCAAAAACATGGTCGGGCGGGCCATTGGACAATCTTGCCTTATGTCGAAAAAACTCGTATGGTCAAGGGGAAGGAGGTAAAGCATATGAAATGCGCTAAGTGCGACAAGGAAACCGAAGGTTGGAAGTGCGCTGTCTGCGGAGAAGAATCAGATAGTCATGACGATAGTCACACTCACGGCGAACCGGCCTCGAGCCGACACTGTATGCCGAAGTGCCAGAGCTGTAGCCAAGCGGAAGTTCACTGCTCTTGCTAAGCCCCGTCTCCGCTTCGCAAAGAAACGACAGCCAAAGGCTTCCAGCCGTGGTAATCCGGCGAAGAATTAATCTGACCATAATATGCTATGGTGGAATTATGGCTAAAGCCAAGAAGAAAGTCGTTAGTCGTCAACCAAAAGAAGTCGGCGAAAAAGAGAGGGAGATTAACTTTCTGTCGAAAGATTTCCCCCATCACCCCAAAAATGAACTCTGGTACATCGGCATTAGCCTACTCCTATTAGTCGGTCTATTGGCCTCAATTAGTCTTAAAAACTATCTGTTTGCCGTTGTCGTCGTGGCGGCTGGCAGTGCCATCTTCCGTCTCGCCCATCTTCAGCCCGGTAGTAGAAAAGTTAAGATAACGCCTAGGGGTATTGGTTGGGGTGAGGCGTTCTGGGGTTACCACCAGCTAAAAAACTTCTGGGTTGCTGAAGCAAATGACGAAATCACTGTCTACCTTGAGCAACCGAACCTCAAGCCAGTGCTCCATTTCGCGGTTCCCGATCACCAAGTCGAATCAGTGCTGGTGGCTTTGTCGCTGGAGCTTCCTTTCCACGCCCACAAAGATGAGCCGATCCCTGACCGCTTCGCCCGACTATTACGAATTTAACCGATCACTTTTTAGTTTTAAGAGAGGTTTGAGCTAATCGACTGAACAGATTTAAAGTAATCAATTAGATCGTCAGGCCAAGAGCGCAACTTTAGACCGGTGGCGGTAATTTTGCTCAAATCAAACTCGCCGTGGAGCGGCCGAGGGGCGACCAGTGGCTTGGAAGCGTTATAATCTTTGGTGGTGATGTCGGTGACGACAATATTTTTATGACCACTAAGTTTGAATATCTCTCTGGCCAGATCGGCCCAAGAAACAACCGGACCATCGTTGGAAACATTGTAAGTACCAAATTCGGCCTCGGTTTTGATTAAATGCTCGACAGCGTCAACTAATTGGCCGACAAAAGTTGGTCGACCGGTTTGATCGCCAACAACGTTCGGTGAGACCCCCTTCTCGGCCAACCCGAGCATTGTCCGGACAAAATTTTTGCCCTTGCCGATTACCCAGGAAGTCCGAATTAAATAGTGCTTGGCGACTGTGGCGGCGGCAATATCGCCGGCCGCCTTGGATTGACCGTAAACACTTAAGGGCGAGAACGGTTCGGTTTCGAGATGGGGGTAAATTTGACCGTCAAAAACATAATCGGTTGAGAAATGAACGAGTGTCGCTCCGATCTTAGTGGCGATTGTTGCCAAATTGCCGACACCAACGGCATTAACTTGCCAAGCCGCCACGCGGCCCTCTGCGGTTTCGGCGCCGTCCACATCGGTGTAAGCGGCGGCGTTGATGATAATCTCCACGTCTGACCAATCGTAATTGTCGATCACCTCTTGATCGATCATATCAAAAGTATCGCGGTCGACGGCCTTAGCGCCGGGAAATCTTTCCAGCATTCCTCGGCCAAGCTGGCCGTAAGCGCCGAGAATGAAGAGCTTGCTTTCAATCATTAGTTAGCGTTATTAGGCTTAATATCTTTCAGTAAAGGGTGGGCTCGGTCACGCCCCGACAAAATGGCTTGATCGAGCGGGATCGGCCAGTCAATATCAAGAGTTGGATCGGCCAAATTAACAAAGGCGCTCGTTTGGTAGACCGCCTCGTTCCAGTGAGCGTTGACACTATAAAGATAATAAACATCCGCAGTCAGACATTGATAGGAATTACCAACTCCTCGCGGCACAAAAACAGCTTTGTTGTTATCGACTTCCAGAGTGACGATTTTGCCGAAACTACCGCCATGTCGCAAATCAACATAAGCAACAAAAATTTGGCCGGTTATTACCGAGATATATTTGTCCCAGGGCTCGGCGTGGAAGCCGCGAGTGACGCCTTTTTCTTGGTTAAACGCTAGATTATTTTGGACGACCCTAAAATCAGCTGGCAAGCCAGCGGCCACCAATTTGGCTTGGTGAAATTTTTCCTGAAACCAACCGCGCTCGTCACCAACGCTGGTGACGTCGAAAACCAACAACCCAGGGATTCCGGTTGTCTGCCCAGTCACTTCGGTTGTTGGGACGGCCATCAGACAGTTACCAGTTGACAGTTTTCAGTTTTCATTGTCCCTTTGCTCTGTAAGCTGCCTCGACCCCGTCTTTGAGAGGTTTCCACCAAATTTCGTTCTGGCGATACCAGTCGATCGTCGATGCCAGGCCTTCTCGAAAATCTTTAAATCTTGGTCGCCAACCCAATTCGTCCTTGATTTTGGTCGAGTCAATAGCGTAGCGACGATCGTGGCCCGGACGATCAGCCACTGGCTCAAACCAATTTTTTGGTTTGTCCATCAGTTCCAAAATTGTGGCTAAAACTACTTTGTTGCTTTTCTCGCCGGCGGATCCGATCAGATAAGTTTCGCCAACCCGACCCCTTTCAATCACCGCTAGAATCGCCGAGCAGTGATCGTCAACATGAATCCAGTCGCGGATATTGGCGCCGGCGCCGTAGAGCTTCGGTTTCTGGCCTTCGAGGATGTTAGTTATCTGGCGAGGAATAAACTTTTCGATGTGTTGAAGGGGGCCGTAGTTATTGGAACAGTTGGAGATGGTCGCCTTCAGACCGAACGACCGAACCCAAGCTAGAACGAGATGATCGGAGCAGGCCTTGGAGGCGGAGTAGGGGCTAGAGGGATTATAGGCCGTTGCCTCGTTGAATTTGGCCTTGTCGTCAAGAGCCAAATCGCCGAAAACCTCGTCGGTCGAGATGTGGTGGAGCCGTTTGTCGTACTTCCGAACGGCCTCAAGGATTCGGTAAGTGCCGACGATGTTCGTCTCAATAAATGGCCACGGTTCTCGCAGAGAGTTGTCGTTATGCGATTCGGCGGCAAAATGGACAACGATATCGTTTTCTTGAACGAGCTTGTCAATCTTCTTTTCGTCACAGATGTCGCCGAGAACAAATTCCAGCCGATCTTTGGCGAGACCGCCAAGGTTGGCCTTGTTACCGGCGTAGGTTAGTTTGTCGATGACGGTAATCTGGCTTTTTGGCCGACATTCCAGCAAGTAGCGGCAGAAATTCGCCCCGATGAAACCAGCGCCGCCGGTGACTAAAATTCTCATTTTATATTCACAACCCAACTGATTGATAAAAGTATTGGCGCCGGGCAAAAGACCGCCGCCGTTGACTCTGGATTGTCATGGCTGACTGTAAAATGGCTTCTCCTTCAGTATCCGTAACAGATACTGGCCGTAGTTACTTTTACTTAGGGGCTTGGCCAGTGCGGCCAACTGGGCGTCGGTTATGAACCCAAGGGCGTGGGCGACCTCTTCAACGCAACCGATTTTTAGGCCGGTTCGCTTCTCAATCGTCGCCACAAACTCGCCCGCCTCCAGTAACGAGTCGGCGGTGCCGGCGTCAAACCAGGCGAAGCCACGACCGAGAACGCTGACCCTCAATTTTCCCCGCTTAAGATACTCTTGATTGACGGTCGTTATCTCCAGCTCGCCGCGATCAGATGGTTTGATGGCGGAAGCGATTTTCGATGCCTGGTTGTCGTAAAAATAAAGCCCAAGGGTGGCGTAGTTTGATTTTGGCCGGCGCGGCTTCTCCTCTAGGGAGAGCGCTTTCCCGCCGCTATCGAGAGTGACCACCCCAAATCGCTGGGGGTCGCTGACATAATAACCAAAGATATGAGCGCCGCCGTCACTCTCGACCGAGCGGCGGGCTTTGGCCAAAATGGACGGCAGGCCGTGGCCAAAAAAGATATTATCGCCAAGGACCATCGCCGCCACCGCTCCACTAAGAAATTCCTCGCCAATTATCAGGGCGTCGGCCAGACCCCGCGGCTGATCCTGAACGGCGTAGCTTATTTTCATTCCCAGCTGACGGCCGTGGCCGAATATTTCCTCGAACCGGCCGATATCTTTCGGAGTGGCGATAATTAAGACCTCGCGGATATCAGCCAGCATCAGAACTGAAAGCGGGTAATAAACCATCGGCTTGTCGTAAACCGGCAGGAGTTGTTTACAAGTTGGCAGGGTGATTGGGTAAAGCCGTGTTCCCGACCCACCAGCCAGAATAATTCCCTTCATGGTTTCTAGGGTAAAACTTTATCCGAACCCTGTAAAGTCACTTACACTCAAACGCCCCGAGTGTTAAGATCTAAAGCGTGAATACATTCTCGAAACAAACCCCATCAGCAAAGGTATTTATAGTCATCCTCAACTGGAACAACGCTCCAGATACTGTTGAGTGCCTAGACAGTGTTTTCAAGCTTGAGAGCGACAATTTTCAGGTCGTCATTTGCGATAACGCTTCGATCAACAATTCCAAGGCGGCCATTCTGGACTATCTGGTTCGACACAACCATGTTGTTCACAAAATTAATGAGACCGATCTTGACTCAATCAAGGCCCCGTTCGATGCCGAGGTGGTTTTGATTAGCAACCGGCGCAATTACGGTTACGCCGGTGGCAATAATCGGGGTTTGAACTATGCCCTTTCGGCCGGGGCAGAAACCGACTACGTCTGGATTATCAACAACGACGTTGTTCTTGATCCCGAGGCGCTTAACAGTTTGGTCACGGAAGCAGTCAAACGTCCTGAAATTAGTTTTTGGGGATCAACGATTCTTGATTATTTGAAGCGCGAGACAATTCAGACTCAAGGTGGAGATCGGTTTTACCCATTCGTCGGGATGAGTCGTCATATTGGCCAGGGACTAAAACTTAGCAATCAACTTCCTCAAGCGACCGTTGAGCAAAAAATGAGTTATATCGTCGGCGCTTCTGTTTTCGTCCGTCTGTCAGCGGTCGCCAAGCTCGGGCTGATGGAGGAAAGTTATTTTTTGTATTTCGAGGAAGTTGATTGGGCAACGAGAGCAGGCCGACTAGGCCTGTCAATTGGCTACGCGCCAGAAAGCTGGGTTTACCATAAGGAAGGGGCGACGATTGGGTCGTCAGCCCATTCCCGACGAAAAAGCGTTTTGGCTGATTATTACGGTGTCAAAAACCGCCTAGTGATGACGGGCCGACTTTTTCCCCTTGCTCTGCCAACGGTTTACCTAGCGATGCTCTTCACCCTCGCTAAACGGCTCTTAACCGGCCAGTTTGATCGCGCATGGATGGTAGTGATGATTATACTTGGGCTTGCTAGACGGCCCACTCAACCAAATTAAACTACTTTTTCTCTTGGGGAAGTGGTAAAATTTTCGAGTAAACATGACAAAATCCAGCCGTTATTATCGAGATCTAATCTTTGAGCTTCTCCGGAAAGAAATCAAAGTTCGCTATAAAAACAATATTCTTGGCTACGCTTGGTCGATTTTAAATCCGCTCGCCCAAGCCCTGGTCTTTTTCGTCGCCTTTCAGTACATTTTTAAGGTAAAAATTGAAAATTACGTTTTGTTTTTAATTCTTGGCCTTTTCCCTTGGCAGTGGTTTTTGAATTCGGTTGTTGCTAGCTCGGTCAGTATGATTAGTAACGCTAATTTAATTAAAAAAACTGTCTTTCCCCGCGAATATATCGTTTACGCCGGGGTGCTGAATGATATGGTCCACTTCGTCCTGTCTCTGCCGGTGCTAGGATTATTTCTGATTATCTATCATCAACCGATTTATTTTCCCCATATTATTTTGTTTCCGGTCCTGGTTTTAGTTCAGCTCTTTATTATTCTGGGCATCTCACTCTTAGTCGCTTCGGTCAACGTTTTTTTTCGAGATTTAGAACGCTTAATCGCTATTTTACTTAATATGCTCTTTTACGCCACACCGATTATTTACGCCCTCGGCATGATCCCCGATTCTCTGAAGTTTATCATCTATCTCAATCCCCTGGCTTTGCTGATTATTAACTATCGGGATATATTCTTGTTTGGCGCTGTTAACTGGCCGTACTTTTGGCTCTCGATTGTTTACGCCGTCGGTATTTTTCTATTTGGCTATGTCACATTTAACCGTTTAAAGCCGCGGTTCGCCGAGGTACTCTGAAGAATATGGAAGCAGAAAAGATTGTCATCTTCGATGATGTTTGGAAATATTATCCGCTTTACCATCAAATTACCGGTGGGATCAAACGCTTTCTGATTAATCTGCCGGCGGCGGTTAAACAGATTAAAGAAAGCAAATTTTGGGCGGTTAACGGGCTAAGTTTTGCGGTCCGTAAGGGCGAAGCTTTTGGCATCATGGGTCCGAACGGCGCCGGCAAAAGCACGGTCATGGCGATGATCGCCGGGGTAATCAAGCCGTCTAAAGGCCGACTGACCGTTTGCGGCAAAGTGGCGCCGTTACTGGAGCTCGGTGCCGGCTTTCATTTTGATCTAACCGGTCGGGAAAACGCCGTCCTGAACGGCATCTTGCTCGGTCTGACCAAAGCTGAGATATTGGCCAAACTCGACCAAATCCTCGCTTTTGCCGAGTTAGGCGAATTTATCGATCAGCCAATCCGAACTTATTCTTCCGGCATGATGGCCCGACTTGGCTTTTCGGTGGCGATTCACACCGACCCGGAGATATTATTGATCGATGAAATTCTGGCCGTTGGCGACGAGAATTTTCAGCAAAAGTGCTTGATCAAGATGAACCAATTTAAAGAGAGCGGTGTGACGATTATCTTAATTTCTCACGACCGGACGACGATGGAACGTTTTTGTGATCGGATTATTGAGATTAAAGACGGTAAACTCGTGACAACTTTTAAGCCTTCCCCTATCGCCTGATGAAAGCGAGTACGGATTCGGTTTACTCACAGAGGTTTGTAAAATGATCAAAAAAACTGTTCACGTCGCCAAACGCATGGCCAACCAACTAACAACAAATAATTGGCGCAAGGTTATTTGGTATATCCGAACCTACGGTTTCGTCCAGTTTTTAAGTAAGGCGGCCGAAAAAGTTAGATTTTTTACCAGCTTCAACCAAGAATACGCCTTTGACGACGTTGGCGCTTACCAGCGTTGGATCATCGCCAACGAACCGACAGTTTTGGAGTTGGAGGCGCAGACGAAACATACTTTCAAAATTCAGCCGAAAATTTCGATTATCGTCCCGGTTTATAATACGCCGCTGGAATTTTTAGAGCCGATGATCAAGTCGGTTAAAAATCAAACTTACGTCAACTGGGAGCTTTGTCTGGCTGATGGCAGTAGCCAACCGGAAACGCGGACTCACCTCCAGCAACTGGCCGGTAATGAAGGGCGAATTCAGATTAAATACCTGAAAACGAACCAAGGTATCGCTGGCAACACCAACGCGGCGATCGAACTAGCAACGGGCGAGTATCTGACATTCTTGGACCACGACGACACCCTAGCGCCGTTCGCTCTTTATGAAGTGGCCCTCGCCATTAACGCCACGCCGCTGGCCGATTTAATATACTCCGACGAGGATAAACTGACTCGTCGCGGCCGAACTCGCCTAAAGCCCCATTTCAAACCTGACTGGAGTCCGGACACTCTGCGGAGCTATAACTACATCACTCATTTAATGGTTATTAAGCGAACTTTACTCGATAAAATTGGCCATATCCGCGAAGGGTTCGAGGGTAGCCAAGATTACGATTTGGTTTTACGGGCAACCGAGCAAGCAAAAAAGATTGTTCATATCCCGAAAATTCTTTATCACTGGCGTGAACACCAGAACTCAACCTCCTCCAATATTAAGTCAAAAAGTTACGCCTCATATTCAACCAAAAAAGCAGTTGCCGCTCATCTCGATCGGTTAAAAATGACCGGTCGGGTCGTCGATGGGCCATTTTTTGGTTCGGCTCGGGTGTTATTCACTTTGCCGACGCCACCGCCGCTTGTCTCGATTATCATTCCGACCAAAGATCAAACCGAATTGCTGAAGGATTGTGTCGAATCAATCATTAGTCACTCAACATATTTTAATTATGAAATTATATTGACTGATAACGGTAGTGTTGAAGCGGCGACCAGATCACTCTACGCCAAATTTAAAAAAAATCCTCAAATTAAGATCGTTAACTGGGACAAGCCGTATAATTTTTCGGCTATAAATAATTATGCCGTCACTCAAGCCAGCGGCAGCCAACTGCTATTTCTCAACAATGACACCGAAGTTATTAGCTCTGATTGGCTTGAGGCGATGCTCGAATTTGCCGCCCGGTCGGACGTCGGCGCCGTCGGCGCCAAATTGCTCTATCCGGATGCCACTTTTCAACATGCTGGGGTTATCTTGGGGATCGGCGGGGTCGCTGGGCATTCCCATAAATATTTACCGACCAATTCGCACGGTTACTTCGGCCGGCTGGTTGTACCCCAAAATTTAAGCGCCGTCACCGCTGCTTGTGCCATGATTCCTCGGGCTGTCTTTGAAGCGGTCGGCGGTTTTGACGAGGGCTACTCCGTGGCCTTTAACGATGTCGATCTCTGTCTGAAAATTCGTGGTCTAGGCAAGCTGATCGTCTGGACGCCGCACGCCCAGCTCTACCACCTCGAAAGTAAAAGTCGTGGCTACGAAGACACGCCGGAAAAACAGGCTCGATTCAAGCAAGAGATCGACCGAATTCAGGCTCGCTGGGGCGACGTTCTCAAACAAGGCGATCCGTACTACAATCCCAATCTTTCGTTAACTAAAGAAGATTTCTCACTTCGTCATGACTAATGCCGCAAGAAAAGAATATTTGAGCCTTAGTCCCGACGCCTACAGCCGTTTCTTCATCTGTAAAGAGCTCTTAAAAAAGAACTTTAATAAGACGCCGATTAAACTGCTTGATGTCGGTGGTGGGAGTAAGTATTTTCATCAAGCGCTTGACGAGGACAAGTTGCCTTACCAGTTAACCGTTATTGATCTTTTGCCCCAAAATGAGAAGGATCCCAATTATCGGTACGTTCAAGGCGACGCGACCAAGATGAAATTTGCCGACAATAGCTTTGACGCCGTGGTATCGATGGATGTTCTTGAGCATATCAGCGACGAAAGGAAAGCCAATTTTCTCCAGGAATGTTACCGGGTCGCCAAAGATTTAGTTATTATTGCCGCGCCGTTCGAATTACCGGAAACCGATCAGGCCGAACGACTAGCTAACGAGTTTTACCGATCACTTCACGATCGAGACCATCCCTGGTTGTCAGAGCACTTTCAGCAGAACAAACCGAAAAAAGAAGTGATCAAAAAAGAAATCGACCAATTTGGCTGCTCCTACATCAAATTTGAAAGTAACTATCTGCCAGACTGGTTAAAGATAATCTTGGTCAACTTTCTTCCGGCGAGCCTTGTCGATCCAGTAGCGGTTCGGGATTTAAACCATTTCTATAACGAAAATCTTTTCAGCTTGGATGACTTCAAAGAGCCGGGCTACCGCTGGTTCTACGTTCTTTACAAAAACCCCAAACTGGCCAAAAAGTTTGATCAGTATTTTAAGATTGAAGATTCTGTCTTCGATCAGCTGACTCTCGAGCAAAAGCTTACTAATTTATTAACTCAACAGCTACTTAGAACCAAGGTCAATCTTGAGCGTAAGCTAGCCGAGACCGCCGAGCGGCTGGAAAATATGACCAAAGAAAATGTGGAGTTGGCCGCCCAACTCAAAGATACCGTCGGCCATGCCGGTAATTTGCAAAAAATGCTCGACGATATCCACCGCTCCAAAGCCTACAAGTTAGCTCGCGGTCTCGGTAGTTTTCATCGAAAGATCACAGGCAAGCTCTAATTTTTGTCATACTTTTAAGATGTTTTTACCGACCAAATCATGAATAAGGTCAGCAATAACCCCTTGGCCGAATTTTTTCGTCGGAGCAAAGACGCGATCGGTATTCTAAGGCAGGCCAAAACAGCCACTGAACCAGCAACTTTAGTCGCACCAACCATAAATAACGAAATGCCCCAGGCGGAAATAACTGACCCTACTGTCAAAGAAATAACTTCAATAGACCTCCGTCGTTATTTTTCCGATAAGCTGACTGGAACTGGTCTCGAAATTGGGCCGCTCCATCGTCCACTCCCAACCCACCCCGGTCTCAAAATGGTCTATATCGATCGTTATACCGTCGATCAGTTGCGCCAGCATTATCCGGAATTAAAAGACTTGCCATTGGTTGAACCGGACATAATTGGCGATGGCGAAACTTTGTCTACCGTCAAGAGCGGATCGTACGACTGCCTTGTTTCCGCTCACGTGATTGAGCATATGAAGAATCCTCTTGGCTCCCTTGAGCGTTGGTGTCGCGTCTTGAAACCCGGTGGGAAAATCTATCTCATTGTTCCGGACAAGCGAGCAATATTTGACCATCATCGGGTCCGGACTACATTGGAACATATTATCCTTGATTATAAACGCCCATCAGCTGAAAGGGACTTTGAACATTGTCTCGATTACGCAAAATTCGTTCACGGTAAATCAGGTAATGAGGCGCTGATTTTTGCTGACCATATAATTAAGACCAACTATAGTATTCACTATCACGTCTTTATTCCCGAGGATACTGTCAAGTTAGTTGAGTGGTTTTCGACCAACGTTCGCCATTTATCTATAATTGAGGGACCAGTGATGACTCCAAAGAGCGATGAGTTTCATCTTCTACTTCAGTTGAAAAAGTAGTCAAGATTCAAAAATTTGAGCCCTTCCGGTCATAACTACTCACGCTCGCTTTGGTCTTTTCCAGAAGAAACAGCCAAGCCAGGCGATCAGACTTAGAACGGAAATATATAATCCTCTTCTCAAGCTCTTGGGCTGGTAAAAAGTCTCAATGGTATTGGCACCGGCCAAAAGGGGTATTGCCCGTAATCCCAGCACATTTTCAACTTTGACGCTAGATTTGTTGACAACGGCCTCCCAACCCGGATAATAATTCTCATTGAGAATTAAGTAGCCATTTTTAGGAGCGTCGACGGCTACCTCCTCGCTACCGTTGAGGGCTAACTGATACGATTCAGCCGCTTGGACTCGATTGGGATCGGGATTTGTTAATAAACTTTCAATGGTTGCTGGCAACTGATCGGCCGCTGAGGCGACAAAATAGGCTCGGGGAAGAGCCTGCTGGGTTAAAATTGTCACGCCTTTGTCCTCAAAACCGACCTCTAGCTTGTTAGGATGAGCGGCGAGAATTATTTGAGCTGACTCTTTATAGAAGACCAGATATTTAGCCCCTAAAAAGGCCAGGGCGTTCAAGTCGCTAGTATCGTCGAACGCCTCATGGCCACCTTGATAATTACCAATCTTTTTCTTCAGGGACGCATAACTCCTTAACCCCAGGGCATCGTTGTCGTTGATTTGATTGAAACCGTACCAAGTCCCCAAATTTGGCGCCAACATAATCCCTTGGGAGAAAGTTTTGTAATAGCCGTTCGGAAATTCTTTAACTAAATATTCGACGGCCGGTGTCTGGGGATAAAAGTTCTCTTGACTGCTAGCCGTATTATAAATGGTGGCGTGGAGTCCGGTCTCGAGAAAGATCAAAATTCCCAAACCTGCTAAGCGGTACCGTTGGGGCAGACGGAACAAAATGATTAACATTACCAGAAGGTTGACAACGAATAAGCCGCCAACCAAAAGCTGCCAAGTGCTGATTCTGACCAAATTCTTGCCCGGTTCAATTAAAGCGGCGCCGTTATAACGATTGAGGACAAAGAAAGCGGCGACGATGGCGGCAAAAACCGCACCTGTTAGCAGAATCCTTTTTGCCACATGCCGGTCGAGTTGGCCCCGACTCGCCCCTGACTCGATAATTTTTTGGAGGGCTAAACAACCAAGGACAACCGCGCCAAAAGCGGCCACGAGTAGCAATCGCTGGTTGGCTGACATTTGAAAACCGGGAAGTTTGGTGACGAGATCAAAGACGACGGGAAATTTATAAACGACGGTGACAGAAAAGGCCAAGAGAATCGCGAAGAATCTAACCAGTTTCTCGCGTCGGTGCCAGAGAATCGCGTACAGAGCCAGAAAAAGCAAACTGATCCCGACATAACCCATCGTCGTTTCGTTGTAATTGATCAGCTGACCGTAGTACTTATCTTGAAGAGCTGGGTTGCCGAAGAAGTCGGGGATGAAGTTCAGTATGCCCGTTAACTTTGGAAGGAAGTGGGGATTAGTCGCTTCGGCCGTTCGTTCGGCGAACGACTGACTTAATCGTAAATATTCTCCAAATGGCATGAGTAACGCCGCCGCTAGACCAAGGCCGATGACGCCAGAGGCTAGCCAGCCAAGCCCGTTAATCAAGAAATCTCTTAGTCCCTGGCGACGGAGAAAGAGCTTAAACCCAATATACAGCGACACGGCCAAGATAATGTGGAAAAAGGTCTCGGGATGACCGCCAAAAAAGCCGATCGCAAACGCCAAACTAAACCACAGTAACAACTTAACCTCATTGGTCCGAAAATAACGCTCCACTAACAAAAACCCCAGCGGCAAGAGGAATACGGCGTTGGTGTGCGGCCACATTAGCCAGACAACATTAAAGCCAGCGAACATAAAGCCAATACCGCCAATCAACGCCACCACTTTCTTCAGGCCAATCTCCCTCAAATATAAGTAGCTAAAAAAACCGGTCAGCCACAACTTGCCAGCGGCGTATAAGAATAGCCCAAGCTTGAAATTAAAAAGATAAATAAAGATCGACAACGGCCAGAGGACTTGTGATTGCATATTAGCCGCGAGCGGTAGCCCGCCCCCGGAATAAATATTCCACAACGGCAAATGGCCGGTGCTCATTATCTCTTGGGCTGATTTGAACCAGGGCAAGAATTGAACGAGGACGTCAGAAAGGAGCTTGTTGTGGGGCCGAAAGCCGTTCTCAAAAGTCGGCCCTAGAATGCGAATAATGTCAGAAGGGGCGAAGTACTGGCCGGTCAGGAGCGCTGGCGAAAAAAAAACCAATAACGCTGCCAGCAAAATTAGAGCGACCCCTAATAGTTCCCGCGCCGCGAAATATTTGCTTATCTGTCTGACAATGATTTGAATTGAGCCGGGTCTGAACATTGGTCACTTAGTAAATAAGTTGTACTTGATCGTCACCCAAACGCTTTCCAAACCATCCCTAAGGCCGATTTTTTTACCTTGGGCTTTGGTGCGGGGGTAGTAGGAAATAGGCACCTCGATCACTTTATAATGATGCTTGGCCATTCGGGCGGCGAACTCGGGGTTGAAGCCGAAGCGTTGGCTGGTCATGCCGATCGCCACCTCCTTCAAAACTGTCCGGTTAAATGAGATATAGCAAGTGTGCATATCGCTCAAATGAACGTTGGATAAAACATTCGAAAAATAAGTCATCAACTTGTTAAGAAAAGTGTGCCAGAAACGGTGAACCTGGCGGGAGTTACTCTGCATATAACGTGAGCCGTAGACGATATCGGCCTTGTCGGTCAAAAAAGGGCTGATCAAAGATGGGTAATCGTGCGGATCGTACTCCAAATCGGCATCTTGAATGATGACAATATCGCCGCTAACAGCAATAAACCCGGCCTGAAGCGCCGCGCCTTTACCGGCGTTTTTTCCCTGAAGAATTACTTTTAGGCCGGGAACTTTGAGTCTTTTTAGAAGGTCGGCCGTGCCGTCAGTCGACTTGTCGTCAATTAAGATGATTTCCTTATCTAAGTTATGGACTGGCGCGCTAGAAACAACCTTAATAATAGTCTGAATAGTCCGTTTTTCGTTATAAACCGGTATGACGATACTGACTTTTTTGTAGACAGGATTGGGGCTGACTTTAAGATGGCGCAGTTCGTTCAAATCTTCCATATTCCTCGGCAGTGTAACAGGGAGCCAGCCAAGACGCTACTGGTACTTGGAGATGACTGGGGAATGATACAATTACCACCAGATGAATGTCAATCTGCTCACTAACATTCTTCAAAGACAGCGTCTTTTAACCGATGCAATTCGTTTTGGGCTGGTTGGGGTAATCGCCGCTGTCGTTGATATTGGTTTGCTGAACATCCTATACCTAGGGGCTGGGCTGGGTATCTATACGGCCACGGCTTGGGCCTTTGTCATTGCCTCGATCGTCGCCTATCGGCTCAACAACCACTGGACCTACCGACGGCTCGGTTTGCCTTTTCGGGCTCAAAACTTAACTAAATACACCGCCACCGGCGCCGTCGGTCTAGTTATAACAGAGGGTATTATCCACTTGTTGGTCGGACGACAGGGGCTTGACTACAACTTGGCAAAAATTATCGCCATTATGCTTGTTTTCTTCTGGAATTTTTTTGTCAATCGCTACTGGACGTTTCGAGTAAGAAAATTAACGATTAAAACTGGCGAACAATTTCCGGCGGAAAAGGGTGGCGATGACAACGGCGGCCAGTAAGACGACGCCAGCCAAGCCGCCCCAAACCACTTTTCGCCTGGCGGTCGCCGCGGCGACGCGAGTAGCAGATTCGGCTTGCTGAAAAGCGGGGGTGGAATCGGCATCGGTGATGAGGCGAACCTTGCCGCCTTCGGCGACGCTAATTTCAAAACTGACGGTCGGGCTGGCTGGCGAAACAATAGAATCCTTTTTACCGACCGCCGTCAGTTTATAAAACCCAGCTTTAATCGGGTCAGTTATCGTTCTCTCCCACGTGGCTTGGTCGGTGACGATCGGGGCGGGATATTTTTCGGCCGACAGGGCAAAATCTGGGGCGAAAGTCAAGATCATCGCGTAACTGGCTGGGCCGGTGCCTTTGATGATAAGGCCAGTCAAAGTCCCGGCCTCGATGTCGTTAGTTGCAACGGACGTGATGGCAATCGAAGTGATGACCGGTATCGCTAAGCTACTGTCGGTGGTTGGCTTGATATTAATCTTAAAATGGGTCGTCCCACTCCACCCGTCCTTATTATTGGCCCGGATATGGAAAAAGTAAGTGCCGACAGCAAGGTTGGCGTATTTGGCCGTCGTTTCGGTGGTAGAGGTTTTCGCCTCTGGAGCGGTGTCAGCGGTTTGGTTGAAAACAGTCGAGTAGCCGCTAGCGCCGTTGCCGGGCGGGCTCCAAGCAACTTCGACAGTGGCGACGTCGTAGGCTTCTTCTTGATTGGGATGGGTGGTGGAGGTAACGGTCACTGACCCTGGTGGGGCTAGGGCCGGTGTGATTGTAAAACTGGTCGAACCGCCACCGGTGCCAACTTCGGCGCCAGAGCGAGCCAGCCGGGCGCCGGAAACACTGACTGAACCGCTTCCGGTACTAGTGCCTTTGAGCTTGATCGTGGCGACCGTCAGCGAGCTCGTCGCCGAGACGATACCGACAAACTGGTTGTTATTGGCTGGACTTTTGCCCGGCAGCCACGTGGCGGCGCCAGCCGAAAACGAAACAATGCTAACTGGTCCGGAGACGGAGATCTTGCCTTGCAAGCTATCGAAAGTGGCGCCAGCGGCCTTAACGGTAATCGTAAAAGTTGCCCCGGCGTTGTACTTACCGCCGCCCGACGGGGTAATAGTGCCGGCCGCAAAAGCCGGCGTAGCCAGCAGAATTAAGAATATGGAATATAGAATCAAGAAAAAAATCGCCGAGAAGTTCAGAACATATCGAGCCAGATTCTTGATTCTTCCTGCGAGCAGAGCGAGAAGCGAGCGAAGCGACAATTTTATATTCATGATTCTTTTTTTAGTCTACCCTTCAAACGAATTGGCTAACAGCGACAGATCGAGTAAATCAACAACATTGTCGGAGTCGGGATTCAAGTTCAGCCAGGCATCGTCTTTAACCGACAGTCCCCAGGCCTCGCTCATATGAGAGACATCAAGCAGGTCAACTTTGCTGTTACCGTCAACGTCGCCGGTTTTTCTCCGGTCGATTGTAATTTTCTTTTGGGCGACGATGTTGTTGGCCCCATCTTTGTAATAGACGAAGTAATCATTGGCCCCGATCGGCGTGTCGAACTGATAATTCCAGCTCGTCGAGCCGACACTAGCAATTCCGGTACTGCCAAAGTAGGCTTGGACCTCGGTGGCCTTAGTGCCGGCAATTTTAAGGTGGCCGCGGTAAGTCGCTTGGCTGATCGTTTCGGTGTCGTTAATCCCCAAGATTGAACCACTGCCGCTGGAAGCGCCAACGCCAAACCAATCGATCATCAGCCGCCAAAAGTTGTAGTTGCCGTAGCCGACGTGCGGGGTGTAGCGATAGAGCGAGGCGGTCGCTTTATTCTTGTAGGTGACGACGTAGTAGGTACTGCTCCAGTTATGACTTCGGGAGTAACCGACGTAGTAGTGGGTCGAGTAATAGCTGGCCCACCACGCTGAATCTTTGCCGGCCGCCTCGTAGTTGTAGCGCAACTGCCAGGCCGCCCATTCAACTTGGTTAGCAAACCCGGCGTACTTGGCGTTACAGGTGCCGGAATCGGGACAGCCGTAGCCCATTGCTTTTTCCAGCGCATTTTGGGAGTAGTCGGTTCGGCTGACTAAACTCTGTTCTTTTTGAAGCGTTACCAAGAGGGCTTTTGGACTGACGGTACCAGTTCCGGAGTTAACGACAATGCCGTTCAGCGTTCCCGAAGCTTCACCGGCGCCGTGAGCGGCGTCGTAAATTATTTGGGCGGCCGATCGCCCAGCGGCTCGACTGCCGAGTTGATCGGTTGGGGCGTTGGCTAAATAGCCGCCCTTGGTGTTCAAAAACGATTGGATTGCAACAACGCTTAAAGAATTGATATCGACAAAATCACCGTCGCCGACCAATGAATTGAAGTACTGGCCGTTAAGATAGTTGTCACTGGAAGTGTCGAAAGCCATAGCGAGCGGTATAATCGCGAGCTTTACGATGCGTATCCCGCCGACTATCGCTGGCAATCCCAACGACCCAACTATTACCGCTACGGCCACCGCCAAGCCAACCGCTTGTCGCGGTTTCACTTTACGGCTCCCCCAGTATTGTCAAGCGACCGAAATTTATCGAGCGACATGTTACTCCATCCTAGCCTAGCCAATTCCCTTGGGGAAGACAAGGAATTAATCTACAATAACGATATGTTTGAAGGTCGAAAATTAGCCGCTAACACTTCCATCCAAATTGCTGGCCGATTTCTAACCCTCCTAATTAGTTTGGTGACGTTAGGTTACATCACTAACTATTTACTGGTTGATGGCTCGGCCTTGAAAGGTTACGGCCAGTACACCATCGTTCTGACTTACATTTCCATTATCGGTGCCACCGCCGATTTGGGACTATTTACTTTAGTTGTTCGAGAAATTACTGGCAAACAGCCCCAAGTCGCTGGCCGAATCGTCGGCAGCGCGCTAGTTTTTCGATTCTTGCTCATGCTCGCTACTCTGTTAATTCTGGGTCGATTGTATAATTTTCTACCTTACGACGAAGTTGTTAAGCAGGCCATTATAATTGGCGCGGTTATCGCCTTTCTAATGCTTTTTTCCCAGGCAGTTGCCACAATTTTCCAAGCTAATTACTTGTCCGGGCGGATCGTTATCTCGGAAGTGATCGGCCGGCTCGTCATTGCTATTCTGACAATTTATTTTCTTCGCCAAGGGTTGGGGTTAATCCCAGTCATCGTCGCTAATTTAATTGGTAACGTCGCCCTGCTCGTTATTAGCTACCTGATGAGCCGTTCGGCGGCGACGATAAAGATCCATTTTGATTTTTCGCTCTGGAAACAAACTCTGCCGGAATTCTGGTCAATCGCCGTCGTCACCTTGCTCGGCTTAATTCACTTTCGCCTCGACTCTTTGATTTTGAGCTTTTACAAGCCCGTCGCCGACGTTGGTATCTACGGCGTCGCCTACCGGATTTTTGACATTATCTTAGTTGTTCCGGCAATCTTTGCCGCCAACCTCTTGCCGACGCTGACTCGGCTCAACGACGGCCATCGCCAGGCCGAAATTAGCCAGTTGATCAAACGCTCGACGACGATACTTTTTGTTGCTAGCTTTGCATTTGGGATTGCGATCATGATCCTAGCGCCTTGGATTGTGGTTTTTATTACCAATCGCGATTTCGCTGCTTCGGCTTTGCCGCTTCGAATACTCGTACCGGCCTTTATTGCCCTATTCTTGACGACAATTTACGCCGGTGCTACTATTGCCGTTCGTCAGCAGAAACAATTAATTGTTGGTTACTGCTTAGTGGTTCTACTCGACATTGTTCTTAATCTAATTCTCATTCCTCGATTCTCTTATGTCGGCGCGGCCGTTACGACTGTAGTCAGTGAAGTAGCCCTAATGACTTACTCGTTTTTCCTGCTAACCAAGCTCTTACCAATCCAGCTACGTCAGTTGCCGTTGGGGCTATTGGCATTGTTTGCCGCTGGCGTCAGCGTCATCGGGGTGCTGGCGCATCAATTTGTTATCCCGACGCTGGCCCAATTTGAGAACTTCGGCAAGTTTAGGCAAGGAGCGTGGTTGGCCGTTGCCGGTGGGCTGATTATATTACTGGCTTTGGGACTGTATCGCTTCATCTTTCGGGCGAAATTGACAACAGGTAGCGATTTGGTGAAATGATCTCCAAGCCCCTAGCTCGCTACCTGTCGTTGGCGATTGTCGCTTTACTGCCACTTTATTATCTGCGCTTCAGCATAGCCGGTCTGCCGACAAATTTGATCGAAATCCTAGTCGGTCTGCTTTTGATTTTAACGCTCGGCCTCTACCGGCGACTGTCTCTACCGTATGCCTGGCCGATCGGGTTGATTGTGCTTGGAGTTGTTCTGGCCAGCTCCCTCGCTCTTGATTCTCGGGCGGCTTTTGGCATCGTTAAGGGCTGGTTTATGATTCCGCTTATTTATTACACTTGTGTGACGACGATCTTTTCACCCGATCAGCGAGTAGTTTTTATCAAACCCATTTTGGTCAGTTTAATCTTGGTGTCGCTCTATGCTATCGGTCAGTGGCTGGGAATAATTCAACTTCTGGCCCACCAACTACCCGAAGCCGAGCAGTATTTGAGTCAGAGTCGGGCGATTGGTTTCTTTGAATCACCGAACTTTTTGGCGATGTATCTGGTTCCGCTGACACTATTGACCGGGGGGTACTTAGTGCTGACGAAAAACTACCGCCCTTGTTGGTGGCTAGTTTTGCCGCTAACGGCAGTTGTATTATCACAATCTCTGGCTGGGCTATTGGCGCTCGGCGGCGGTATCGTCTGGTTATGGCTACGGCGACCCTCGGGGCAGAGAGTACCAAGTCAAGCCGGTTTGATTATCGTCTCTCTTGGGGCGGTCGCGACTTTGCTAGCACTCTGGAAGTGGGCTGACGATCAAGGCCGTTGGTATATTTGGCAGAGTGCTTGGGCGATGATTAAGGACCATCCGATACTTGGTATCGGGCCGGGGCAGTTTCAGGCCAACTTTATGCTCCCAAACGAACAAAACGGATTGTTTGCCGCTTCCCTTCCCTACGCTCTCCATCCGCATAATTTATTATTAAACTTCTATCTATCGGCCGGTTTGCTGGGAGTGACGGGTTTTGTCTGGTTACTGGTCAGTTCGGGACGAAACTTCTTCCGAACCGCCGTCCGATCGCCGCTGATGCTAGCCGCTTCGGCGGCCTTGGTAGCGATATTGATTGACGGTCTTTTTGACTCGACGTATTTCAAGAACGACCTAGCAATAATCTTCTGGCTACTGGTCTTTCTGATTGGTAACGGATACAAAGAGAGCAATGAAAATCGGGCTTGATCTTCGTTTTTGGCGGTCGAAAACGGGCGGGTTGGGGCGCTACAGTCGTAATTTGCTTAAAGAGCTCCTCGCGATTGACCAAGAAAACCAGTACACCGCGATTATTACGCCGGAGGATGAGCCGGAGTTTGATCTTAGGGCGTCAAATCTTACAAAATTGGTTGTCCCAATTCCCCACTTCTCTCTCGATGAGCAGATAAAGTTTCTGAAAATCCTCAACGCTCAAAATTTCGACCTTGTTCATTTTGCCAATTTTAACCACCCCATAATGTACCACCGACCGTTTGTTGTTACCGTTCATGATTTGATAATGGATCTTTTTCCGACTGGTGCGCAGAAAAACTCATTTATTCGTACATCGGCTTATCGGCTAGTGATGACTGACTGTCGCCGAGCAAAGATTATTATCGTTCCGAGCGTTTCGACCGGCGATGATTTAGTCGAAATGCTCCATTTTCCGTCTCCCAAAATTGTAATAACCCCGGAGGGGAGCGAAGGACTATTTCATGTTCATTCCGATCGGGAAAAAATCGCCATTAAAGAACGTTTAGGCCTGCCCAAAAAATATCTGCTTTTCGTTTCGCGCTGGGAAGAATATAAAGGTCTGCCAGCTCTTTTAACCGCTCACGAAGAGTTGACAAAAAAGTACCCGGATTTGGGTCTAGTCATCTCCGGCCGGCCGGACAAACAAAATCTCCAGATTGCCGAGCTGGTCCGACAAAGACAAGCGGTTAATTCTAATATTGTCACCCCTGGTTTTGTCAGCGACGAAGATTTATCGGCCATTTACTCGGCGGCAGAGGTCTATGTTCACCCGAGCTGGTACGAGGGTTTTGGTATAATGATTTTGGAGGCCTTCGCCTCCGGAGTGGCGGTGGTAACGAGCAATACTTCCAGTTTGCCGGAAGTGGTCGGCGATGCTGGTGTGTTGGTTGATCCCAAAAATACCAATGAACTGGTCGAAGCGATTGATAAGATTCTTGGCGACGAAAAGCTAGCAAGCGAGCTGATTCAAAAAGGTTTAGACCGGGTCAAACAATATTCCTGGCGCCAAATGGCCAAACAGACACTGGCGGTTTACCGAAATGCGGGTCATGATTGAGCGATCACGGGTTTGGCTGTTAGTAGCGTTGATAATTTTTCTGCCCTTGTCGGCTTGGTTGGTTAGCTTAACCGGACAGAACTGGGTTGGTTTAGGTCGCGATCTGCTCCTAGCAATATTTATACTGTTAAGCTTAACTAATTGGCGGTCACTGCGTCGTCCGACAGTCGCAACATCGCTAGCTCTAATTTTCGTCTTATTGGTGCTGGTTAGTTACTGGTATCGTCAAGATTCGCTTACTCAATGGTTACGCGGGGTTCGCTACCTGATTGAGGCGTTGCTTCTATTCATAACGCTCCAACTCTTTCCCTCATCCGAGTCGCCTCGGCCACTCTGGCGAGCGTTGGCGGTAGCAACTGGTCTAGTCGTATTAGGGGCGGTAGTCGAATTCTTTGCTCCCAATCTCCTCCGAATGACAGTTGACGCTACTGGTCGGGGCTACTTGGGGCAGATTCATCTGGCTTCGAGTTTGACTCGACTTCAGTCAACCCTAGCCGGGCCAAACGCCCTTGGGCTATTTCTAATGACGGCTCTACTCCTCTGGCCGATTTGGCATAAATCTTTCCCTAAATATTTAGCGATTGGCGCCGGCGCTTTAGGGCTAATGGCTCTGCTTCTGACCTTCTCTCGGAGTAGTTATACGGGCTTTTTGTTCGGTGGGGCGACGCTCGTTACTGCCGGTCACCAAGTTTTAGGAAAGTTATCTCGTTTCCTAACCACTATTTTTGTTACATTGTTGGCGCTGATTGGGCTGATGTTGATGGTCCGACCAGAGGAATTAGTTCGAGCCACCTCTAACTCAAACCGATTTGAACAATATCAACGAGTCTGGGAGCAGAAAAATGAGATTGGTTTTTGGGGTCGCGGCGCCGGAGCCGCCGGGTTAGTGTCAGTTGATCGGCTCGACGATGGCCCTAATTATTACACAGAGAATAGTTATCTGGACACCTACGAAGCAGTCGGCCTGCTTGCGGCCTTGGCCTATCTTATCTTTTGGATCTTATTAATTCGATCATTTTTTGCCACTAAAACCGCCAAGACCGTTTCTGTTGGCGCGGCGGTGTTTGGCTTGACGATTGCCGGAATATTCATCAACCACTACACCGGTCAAGCGGCGATTTGGTTGGTATTACTTTTTGCAGGGGTAGTGTTGGGACGGAAAAAGGCAGTATAATAATTAACAATGAACACTAATCTCACAAAATATCTACTGACAATCCTCGTAACCGAAAGCGATCACCACAATCGCGAGGACTATCTTTACCAATCTATTCATGTTCACCCTCCTTTTGGGGACGAGTAATGTATGAAGATCTAACGAGAAAAGTCAAGGTCTAAACCAGGGATTGCAAGGGACAGTTACGAACCGAGTTGTTTGGCCAAGTTGGTTTTGGCCAGTTTCATGGCGACATCGCGGGCGTAATGGCTGGCGGCGATGCTTTTTTCCATCACATCGGTCGTTGCTCGACTGATTTTTTCGGTTATCAGCTTGAACATTTGGTCGGGGTTGAGCCCCTGAAGCTCGGCGTAAGATGAGATGATGCCGCCGCCGTTAGCAACAACATCGGGCACGACCACGACTCCTCGGCGATGGAACTGTTGTTCGATACCTTCGGTCATCGGAATGTTACCACCCTCGACGATCAATTTGGACTGAATTCTCTCAAAGTTCGTCTCGTTAATAACATTGGTGACCGAGGCCGGAATGAGGATATCAACCGGCGTCGTCCAGAACTGGTCGCTGGTCAGTTTTTTCCCCGGTAAGTCGGCTAGAGTTTGATTCTTGGTGATAACGCCGTTAATCTCCGCCGGGCTAAAACCGCTCGGGCGGTAGATGGCTCCTTTCGAGCCGGCCAAAAGGACGATAGTAAAGCTCAATTCAAGTAAGTGCTTGGCGGCAAAAGTGCCAACGTTACCAAAACCGTGAATACCGACCGTTGTTGCTTTGGGATTTAGGTTGAGCAATTGAGCGGTTGTTTCGACGGCGACAGCGACGCCGAAACCGGTACTGCCTAGTTCGTGCGGTAAGCCACAATATTTCTGACCGCTCTTTGTCTGGCAATAGCTCGATGGCTTGCCGGTCGCGGTATCCCAGCGTTTGAGTTCGTCGGCGATCCATTTCATCTCTTGTTGGCCGGAAGAGATGTCGGGTCCAAAAATATACTTTTTCGGAACGAGATTTTTCAGCTTTCGGGCGAACGTCCGGACGAATTGCTCTTTAAGTTTCATTTCACTACCGGGCTTGCCCCCCGAAGCCTTGGCGAAGGGGGGCCAAACAATCCCGGACTTAGCGCCGCCGAACGGCAGTTCAAAAAGACTGTTTTTCCAGGTCATTGTGTTGGCTAACCGAGCCACCTCTTCGATGGTGACGGTCGGTGTCATCCGTAGGCCACCTTTGCCCGGGCCAACAGCCGTGCTTTCAACGACCAAAAAACCGGTCATCCCCAGTTTCTTATCTTCGATGGTCAAAGATATTTCCGGGGTAGTTATTGAGCGCATTAGCTTAATCATTAGGGTAAAATGGCCTATATGTAAACCCTGTTCCCTAAACTATAAATGGGCTTGTTGAAGTGCGGGGTGATTACGATGAACGAAAAAGCTCCGACGCAGTCGCATATCAAAACAGAGTTGGGGATGTTTTCTGTACTTGCAGAAGTTGCTCGAAGTCGCTAGAATCAAACCTGTCAGAAGATTACTTGAAAGGAGTTGAGCCGATGTCAAACGAACAAACAGTTTTATATGGAGCTACCGCTGCCGCTGTCTTAACTGTCTTTTACAGCTTGTGGCTGGTCAGTTGGATCAACAAACAACCCAAGGGCGACGCCAAGATGATTGAAATTGCCGAGGCCATTCAACAGGGCGCCAAGGCCTACTTGAATCGCCAGTACCGGACCATCGCTATCGTCGCCGTGATTGTTTTTGTATTGCTCGGATTTTTACTCAACTGGACAATCGCCGCCGGTTTCTTGTTTGGCGCTGTCTTGTCGGGACTCTGCGGTTATATCGGCATGAATGTTTCTGTTCGGGCTAATGTCCGAACAGCCGAAGCGGCCAAAAGCGGTTTGGCAAAAGCCCTATCGCTTTCTTTCCGGGGCGGCGCCGTTACTGGTTTGATGGTTGTTGGTCTCGGCTTACTCGGTACGACCCTTTTTTATTGGGCAACTAAAGATGTTCCAGTCATGGTCGGCCTAGCCTTTGGGGGCTCGCTAATTTCGATTTTTGCTCGTCTCGGCGGCGGTATTTACACCAAAGCGGCTGATGTCGGCGCCGATCTGGTCGGTAAGCTCGAAGCCGGTATTCCTGAAGACGACCCGCGCAATCCGGCCGTGATCGCCGATAACGTCGGCGATAACGTCGGCGACTGCGCCGGTATGGCCGCCGACCTTTTTGAAACTTATGTCGTCACCGCCGTTTAGGCGATGTTGCTTGGCTCACTCATCTTCCCAGACAACGAAAATGTTATTCTTTTCCCCTTAGCTGTTGGCGCTGTTTCGCTATTAGCTTCGATTATTGGGACATTCTTTGTCCGTTTAGGCCGCTCCAAAAATATTATGGGCTCGATGTACAAAGGCCTGATCGTCACCGCTGTCTTGGCCGCGGCCGGCTTTTATCCGGTTACTAAATGGCTACTTGGTTCGGCAACTAATTTTGATATCAACAAAATCTTCGGCACAAGCTTGATTGGCCTTGCCGTCACTGCCGCCATGATGTTGATTACCGAGTACTACACTTCGACTCGCTACTCGCCAGTTAAAAAAATCGCCCAGGCCTCGGAAACTGGCCACGGCACCAACATTATTGCCGGTCTAGCGCTGTCAATGCGCTCAACGATGCTACCGGTGCTGGTGATTGCTATCGGCTCACTGGTCGCTTTCAAACTGGCTGGTTTGTTCGGCGTCGCCGTCGCCGCTTTCTCGATGCTGTCACTGACCGGCCTGATTGTTGCTATTGACGCCTTCGGCCCGATTACCGATAACGCCGGTGGGATCAGTGAGATGGCCGGCTTGCCGGAGAATGTCCGCAAAGTGACCGACGAGCTCGACGCCGTCGGCAACACCACTAAAGCCGTTACCAAGGGTTACGCCATCGCTTCGGCTGGCCTGGCAGCCTTAGTTTTATTTGGCTCTTACACCCAAGAAATCATCGCCCATGGTCGAACGATCGCTTTCGATCTGTCTGATCCGTATGTCATCGTTGGCCTGTTTATCGGTGGGATGTTGCCGTATATATTCAGCGCAATCTCGATGGAAGCCGTCGGCCGAGCGGCTGGCGCCGTCGTAACCGAAGTTCGTCGTCAGTTCAGCGAACGCCGCGGTATTCTCGAGGGTAAAGTCAAACCGGATTACGCCCGAGCGGTTGATATCGTTACCGGCGCCGCTTTGAAAGAAATGATTGTGCCAGCTTTAATTCCGGTTGTTGCCCCGATTTTAGTTGGCTACTTGCTCGGTCCGGCGGCTCTGGGCGGATTACTAATCGGTTCGATTGTGACCGGTATTTTTGTCGCCCTATCGATGACTAACGGCGGCGCCGCTTGGGATAACGCCAAGAAATACATCGAAGAAGGCCATCACGGCGGCAAGGGCAGCGAAGCCCATAAAGCGGCGATCACCGGCGACACCGTCGGCGATCCGTACAAAGACACCGCTGGCCCGGCCATTAACCCAATGATTAAAATCGTCAACATCGTCGCCATATTGATAATTGGGCTCATTATTCGTTAAGCCGCCTATTTTTGGTAGCCAACTACTTGACAAGCGTGTTAGTAACAAGTACGGTGGTAGCAGATTTGGGCGCAACGACGCCGATTTATCACCCGAAAGGTAGATGGTATTTAAGCGTTGGGCGTCCATTTTCTATTCTGAAACTTTTGCGGTAGATTTTTTCGAAAGTTAGTGTCTCGTTGGCTTTGCGTTTTCCTCGGAAAGTCTCAACAGCTTGAATGTGTGCGGGTGAAGACTTGCCAACTCTCTCGAATACTATGTTTGGGTAGTATTGTTCGCCAATCATTTTTCTCAAAACCCCTTCAATCAACCGTTCGTGACCAGAATATTCTTCGTCAATTACGATTTCCGACAGTTTCTTCAAATCTTTTTCGACCAGAAGAAAAATTGCTACGCAAAAAGTATTGAGTACGAACAGTCTCGGTTCGCCTATTTGGCGATAGACTTCCTGCAAACGGCGTTTGGTTTTGCCCGTAATTCTCACACTTTTAGAGGCACCATTCGCCAAAGCAAGAACAGTGTCGTGTTGGGTGTCTTCAATCTTCCCCGACTGATCGATCTCGATTTTCATCAACCCAAGCGTAGCAAAAACTACCCCTTCCAATCCTGCAACATCGTCGCCATATTGATAATTGGGCTCATTATCAGATGAAGTTCCACGGGCTTCTTCGCCCGTCGTAACTTCTTCGCGATTTAAAGATATTATAATAATTCCTGTCGTCTGAAAGCAGATATGTCGTTCAGACGCCCTGATTAACTGTATGTCATATCTGACATACAGGGGGTAAGCTGTCCACAGCGACACATTTCGATCGTCAGAAGCTTTGATTTTTGAGTTAATCCTGTTACCTTCAAACCATAATGAAATCCAAAATTTCATTGACTGATTTGGGGTAAAATTAGGGAAATGGGTGGAGAAAAAGTTAAAACCGCGCTCAAGCGAGTGCTTGGGCTGTATCGATCAACCAAACCGACAATTAAGTACGGTGCCTGGACTTTATCGGTCGTCGCGGTTTTGGCGCTGGGTTATCTGCTCTTCAGCTTGAGTTATCTCGATCGCGTCTATC